>CAYXLV010000056.1:0-9545 GCA_964465995.1 uncultured Coxiellaceae bacterium
ACCACGGACAGTTCAAAAAAAATTTAACATAATCAGTATGCTAGCAATAGCAACTGTCCGTGTCGGACACCGGCACTTTGTGAAGTGGAAATCCCCCGAGAAACGTAAATTTTTTGATCATTTTTGACCATAAAACTGTCGGTGTCTGACACGGACAGTTGAATTTTTAAGCGCATGAATATTAGCAGTTTTTTTTGAACTGTCCGTGGTTGACCCCCTTAGAAGAAAAGCTTTAGGAGGTGGTAGTAGATGATGGCGAAGATGGCGCCGGCTGGGAGGGTTATTATCCAGGATAGGAAGATGTTGCGTACGACTGCTAGATTGAGGGCGCCCATGCCTCTGGCGACGCCAACGCCTAAGACAGCGCCGACTAGGGTTTGAGTGGTTGAGATGGGCAGGCCGAAGCCTGAGGCGACAACGACGGTGCTGGCAGTAGCTAATTGTGCGGCGAAGCCGCGGCTGGGGGTGAGTTGGGTGATGTTGGTGCCGATGGTGGCGATGACTTTGTAGCCGTAGGTGGCCAGGCCAAGTACGATGCCGCTGGCACCTAGGCCTAGAATCCATAATGGGATCGGGGATTGGCCTAGGATATCGCCGCCGTGTTTGACGATGCCAACGACAGCAGCTAATGGGCCGATTGCATTAGCGACGTCATTAGAGCCGTGCGCAAATGCCATGGCGCAGGCAGTGAACATCATTAACACACCGAATATTTTTTCAAGGGACGCAAAATCGGGCGCGCCGCCTGTGTGCTTATGTCGATGCGTGTGCGTGCGATGAAGTAATACAGCACCGCCTATTGCAATAACCAGACTAATCGCTGTTGCAAGAATAATACTGTCATCAGTCGTGAGCTCTAAACCGACATGTTTCAAACCCGATAAAAGTGTGACTAACGTGATAACAAGTGCCACTAAAAAAATATAAAACGGCACAACCAGCCGCGCATTTCTAATAGGATCTTTAGCATTAAAAATTAATAGCTGTACACTTCGAAATAAAAGAAAAGCAAACACACCTGCAATAATAGGAGTGACAATCCAACTCAATGCAATATTAATCGTCTGAGACCAATAAATATCCTGCGGTCCAAGCACCAACAGCCCAAACCCTAACACCGCGCCCACAATACTATGCGTTGTAGAAACCGGCCAACCATAACGCGTTGCAATAATTAACCAAGTTCCCGCGGCCAGTAGCGACGCGAGCATACCTAAAATTAAAATTTCGGGAGTTGCACTTAATGCCGATGGATCAATAATTTTACTACGAATGGTATTGGTCACTTGTCCGCCTGCTAACAGTGAACCGAGTGCTTCAAAAATGGCGGCAATAATAATTGCTTGAGTGATGGTTAACGCGCGCGAACCAACGGAAGTTCCCATGGCATTGGCGACGTCATTAGCGCCGACTCCCCAGGCCATAAAGAAACCGAATATTACGGCGAGAATGATAAATAACTGTCCGTGATCCATGGCGCCGCTAACATAGCATGGGTTGTGTGCACGCACAAGCGCGAGACTTGACATTTTTCGAATGAATGTTGAAGATCACCCCACTTAAAAATAAGGCAAAAGGAAAATTAATGAGCGCCAAAATCATTCCAGAATCTGAATTAATTTTAAACCCAGACGGCAGTCTTTATCATTTAAATTGTTTACCCGGTGATGTGGCTCCCACCCTTATATTAGTCGGTGATCCAGAACGTGTTCCCAAAGTATCAAAACACTTTGATACGATCGAAGTAAAAAAACAAAAACGCGAAATTATTACTCACACCGGCACAATCGGCAAAAAAAGAATCTCAGTCGTTTCAACCGGCATGGGGGTTGGTTGCATTGATATTGTGATCAACGAACTCGATGCACTATTCAATGTTGATTTAACAACACGCCAAGTCAAAGAAAACCTAACCACTTTAAAAATGATCCGCATCGGCACGTGTGGTTGTTTAGATCCCAATATTGCTGTCGATGATTATATCGTGAACCAACACGCCATCGGCTTCGACGGTTTTTTTCAATTTTATCAATCCCAATACAGCGACACCGAAACCGCCCTACTCGAAAAAGTAAAATCCGCCTTTGCTGAATTGCCCGTCGTCAATAGCGCTTATGTCGCTGAATCACGTTCAAGCTGGTACGACAATTTTCGCAAAGACTGCCACAACGGTATTGTTTTAACATGCGTTGGTTTTTACGGCCCGCAAAATCGCGCGATTCGCACACCGCTTAGCTCAGAAAATTTATTTGATATGGCCGAGTCATTAACATTCAACAACAATAAAATTGTTAACTTTGAAATGGAAACCTCCGCCATTTATGGCTTGAGTCGTTTATTGAATCACGAGGCGCTGTCAGTGAATTTAGCCGTTGCTAATCGCGCCGCCCAAAAATTTAGCGCAGATCCAAAAACATCCATGGCTAAATTGATCCCGTTTGTTTTAGAAAGACTCTAAAAATCGCAACACGAGATTAACGAGCTTATCGATCGCCAGCTTAGCGCCTTGCAGGGTAACATCATGAGATAACTTCCCAGCATGCATACCCGCCGCTAAGTTGGTAATCGCGGATAATGCGGCAACACGCAAACCGCAGTGGCGTGCAGTAATCACTTCTGGAATCACTGACATACCGACTAAGTCTGCACCTAAAATACGCAAAGCGCGAATTTCAGCCGGCGTTTCAAAGCTTGGCCCTAACACACCCGCAAAAACACCTTCTCTTAACTCGATATCCAATGACTGCGCAGCAGTTAATAATTGTTGTCGATACTCAGGGTCATACGCATCTTCCAGGCCAACAAAACGCGAACCAAATTCACCATCACCACAACCCACCAGCGGATTATTAAATTGAAAATTAATATGATCTTTAATCATCATAATATGACCAGGACCGACCTCTTCTACCATAGAGCCCGCACTATTGGTTGATAGCATTGCTTCACAACCCAAATATTTCATCGTGCGAATTGGGGTCATCATGGTGGTGGTGGATAAGTTCGGGTTAGCGTGAAAATAGCCTTCATAAAAATGTGCACGCCCACGCAAGCAGATAACGGGAACGCCTTGTAAAGTGCCTAAATGTAATTCACTCACATGACCTTCAACCGAACAGTTAACAAAGCCAGGAATATCATCAAAAGGAATCACGGTTGAATTTTCAATAGCATCGGTAAGAGGAGCAAGGCCTGAGCCTAAAATAATGCCTATGCGCGGTTTAAAATTGGGAACTTTAGTTTGAATAAAAGTTGTCGCGTCTTGATGCGCACTGGCCATATAAACTCCAATAAATAATGATATAAGTTAGCAGCGATTATGCACGTGGCACAGAGTCAATTCAAGGCGCTTAGCCAGCAATCAGAATGCGTAAACGTGATCCAACTTCTTGCGCATCGTCCGCTAGACGCCCGATCAATTCAATAATTTTATAAAGAAACATCACATCAATCGGTGGCAGCTCTTTTTCAATAGCAAAAAGTTCTGAGCGCAAATTAATTTGCATTTTATCTGTATCATGCTCGATTTGATTAAGTTGCTGAATGAGGTTTTCAACCAGCTCCACTTCTTGGCCGCGAAAACCCGACTCTAATAATTCATCTAATTCACTGATCGCTTTTTTAGCTTGATGTGATGCTTGCAAAGAGCGATCAAGATAAGCTTTGAAGTTGGGAGCCAACTTGGAAGGAATTTGCATTTTTCTACCAAACACCAGCCCGGCAATGTCTTTAGCAATATTGGCAATATGTTCTTGTTTGGATAGTAAGGCGAGTAAATCAGTGCGTGGTACAGGAAGAAATAATTTTTTAGGCAGGTGCGTTCTAAAATCAATTTTTAATTCATCTGCTTCGTGTTCAAGGATACCAATTCGGTCTAGTGCGCTGGTTGCTTGCTGCCAATCTTGTGCAAAGACAGCTTCAAAAAAAGGCTTTAATGTTTCGGCACAACTATGCGCTTTAGCCATGTGTTGTTGTAGTGGATGAATCGGCGAACGCGCAAACATTTTCAAAATGCTAGGTTGAACAGGCATACGAATATCCTTTTAAATGAGAGTGCGCTTATTCTACCTTAGTTGCATTATTAGCGATAGCGCGCTTTTTCGCAGAAACCCGACGTGCCATTGGACCCTCATTACCCACGGCCTCAATAAAATGCACATGTGTGCCAATTTTTAAATCTTTAAACGTTGGCGAAACCACATTATTAGCATGAAAATAAAATTCCGAATGATCAGGATCGAGTGTTTCAATAAAGCCAAAATCTTCAAACAAGCGCACCACTTTACCGGCGGTTAACTCAGCATGATTTTTTGACAAGCCATGCATTTGATCGGAAAAAGATTTAATTTGATCGCGCAACACATCGTAAGACTCACGAATAGCCAAATACAAATTTTCATTTTCTTTTTTATTCACGACAATCGGTTGCTCACGGTGTGGCACATTGACGGTGACATGAAGATTATACAACTTGCCTTGATGTTGGCGTTTTTGAGATTGTTCGATGGTAATGTGACAAGAAATAATATCGTGAGAGAAAAATTGATTCAGCTTTTCAGTTTCATCGCGAAGGTGTTGTTCAATGGCGTCGGAATGTTCAATATCGCGAAAGGTGATTTGTAATGGGACCTGCATACTACGCTCCTTACATAACGTCAAAACTAAAATAGAACAGAGAGTTACTAGTAATTATAGTCAACATTCAATAGCAGGCAACGCAATGAAATTACTAGCGTTTTATGTGAGCGGATAGTGTTAGTAAAAAATGTTTTTGGTCAGCTGATGTTATTGATTTTAACCAGCTGCTTCTTCATCTTGAATACGATTAAAAATTTCTTCGCGGTGGATTGAAATATGTTTGGGAGCGTCGATACCAATACGAACTTGATTGCCTTTCACCTCTAATACATTCAGTTTGATTTCACCATTGTTGATGATCAGGCGTTCGCCAACTGAGCGGGTTAGGACTAGCATTGCAAATTCTCCTGGTGTCTTGTTGCTAGAAGTCTGTCCATTAACATCAAAAAATGACCAGCACGACAGGCGAGCAATTATACTCATAGCAGGAATCAAACTGCAAGTTCTTTTATTGAACAGGTTGCATGCGTAATCAATAAAAATACGGCCACTTTTTCTATTAAATTTAAATTAATGCATCGCTTTACTAGAGATTTGTTTAACATCACTAGTGGTTGCCATTAATACAATATCAGCACCGCGCGTCGCAAAAATGCCGTTGCAAACAACGCCCGTAATATTGTTAATTTTTTCTTCAAGTGCCATCGGTTCAGTAATGTTCAAGTTATGCACATCTAAAATAATATTGCCGTAATCTGAAACAAAACCTTCGCGATATTCCGGATCACCACCGAGCTTTACCAACTCCCGCGCGACATAACCACGCGCCATTGGAATAACTTCAACAGCCACTGGAAATTGCCCTAGCACATCAACTTTCTTGCGTTGATCAACAATCGCAATAAATTTTTCAGCGCTGGCAGCAACAATTTTTTCACCGGTTAACGCACCGCCACCACCTTTGATTAAGCTCAAATAATCATTAAATTCATCCGCACCATCAACATAAATAGGAATGCGATTAACACCATTTAAATCCAACACCGGAATCCCATGCGCTTTTAATCGTTCTTTGGTGGCATTAGAACTTGCTACCGCTCCCTCAATACGTCCTTTGATGTTGGCAAGCTCATCAATAAAAAAATTTACCGTAGAGCCTGTGCCAACACCAACGACCATATCATTTTCGATAAATTGTATAGCTTTGGCCGCTGCTGCTTGTTTCATGGAATCTGCCGTCATCGTTTCATCCTTTTTTTATTAATTGTTTATACCCGATTGCTTAAGTAATGCATCGACACTAGGTTCGCGCCCACGGAATTCAATAAATAAATCCATTGGCTCAACCGCTCCACCGCTTTCTAAAAACGTCTGTAAAAACTTTTGACTAGTGGCTTGATCAAAAATACCGCGCTCTGCAAACAACGAAAATGCATCGGCCGCCATCACTTCTGCCCATTTATAACTGTAATAACCCGCCGCATAACCACCAGCAAAAATATGGGAAAAACCGTGTTGAAAGCGATTAAAGTCAGGTGTTGGCACCACACTGACTTGCAGGCGCACTTCATTTAAAATGTGTTGAATTTGGTCTTCTTTATTAGGATCAAACTCCATATGCAAGCGAAAATCAAACAATGCAAACTCAAGTTGGCGCATCATTTGCATTGCTGATTGGAAATTTTTAGCACGATGCATTTTTTCAATCAGCTCATCAGGTAACGGTTCACCTGTTTGATAATGACCGGAAATCATTTTGATCGATTCTTTTTCCCAACCCCAGTTTTCTAAAAATTGACTAGCAATTTCCACTGCATCCCAAGGCACGCCATTAATACCCGACACATCGGCGTAATCAATCTTGGTTAGCATGTGTTGCAAAGCATGACCAAATTCATGAAATAAAGTAATCACTTCGTCATGTTTAAACAAAGCAGGTTCATCGCCAACAGGCGCGCCAAAATTGGTGGTTACATAAGCAACAGGAATTTGCGCCTGACCGTTCGCTAATTGACGACGCACGCGACATTCATCCATCCACGCGCCACCCCGTTTATTCTCACGTGCATATAAATCAAAATAAAATTGCGCACGCAGTTGTTGGTCTTGATCATAAATAGCAAAACAACGCACATCCGGATGCCACGTGTCGACGTTGTTTAATGCTTTAATGGTGATGCCAAATAATTTTTGCACAATAGTAAACAGGCCATTCACTACTTTATCTTCTGGAAAATAGGGCCGCAGTTCTTCTTGTGAAATCGCATAACGATGCTGGCGTAACTTTTCAGAGTAATACGCAATATCCCACGGCTGCAGTTCACTGACATTAAATTGCGAACGTGCAAACTCACCAAGCTCAGCAAACTCTTGCTTAGCCGTTGCATAAGAGGCATCAACCAACTGCCCTAAAAACTGCAACACGGCTTGCGGATCTTTAACCATTTTGGTGGCCAGTGAGCGCTCAGCATAATTTTTAAACCCAAGTAACTGCGCTAACTCAAGGCGCTGTTTTAAAATATCTTGCATGACTGGACCGTTGTCCCACTGCCCGGCGTTAGGTCCTTGATCAGAGGCGCGGGTGCAATAAGCGGTATACATAGCTTCGCGCAATGCTGCAGAATCCGCATAAAGCATTACCGCATAATACGATGGAAATTCTAGGGTAAATAACCAGCCTTGCTGTTGGTTTTTTGCAGCGGCTGCTTTGGCTGCTTGAATATCGCTGTCAGGTAAGCCCGCCAGTTCCGCTTGATCAGTAACCAGTTTAGTCCAACCTTGGGTGGCATCTAACACATTATTTTCAAAACGAGTGGTTAATTGCGCGAGTGATTTTGCCAGTTCAGCAAAACGCGCTTTTTTTTCTTTAGAAAGCGCAACACCCGCAAGCTTAAAATCACGCAACTCATTATCAATAATTTTCTTTTGTGCGGTATCTAATTTTTGAAATTCAGGACTGTCGGCAATGGATTGAATGGCTTGGTATAAATCGTGATTGTGGCTAATTTGAGTGCTGTATTGAGAGAGTTTAGGAATGCAAGCTTCATAGCTTTTACGCAAAGGCGCTGAATTAATCACCGCATGCATATGACTAATCGGCGACCAGCTTTGGCTTAAACGATCATCCAAATCTTCTAGTGGGCGCATTAAATTTTGCCAGGTAAAAGGCTGTGGTTGATGGACTAAGCTGTCGATGGTTTTTAAATTATCATCCAGTAAAGATGAAAGATTCGGTTCAATTTGTTCAATATTAATTTGGCTAAATTTTGGAAGGTCGGTGGTTGATGGTTTTTGTTGCAAAGTGCTTTCCTCGTTGATCGGTGTGCTATTGAAAGACAAGTGGGCTTACTATACCATTTTTGGCGATCAATCATTAAGGGATATTCATGCCTATTCGCTCATTTGAATCCGCAACGCCCACTATTGCCAGCACCGCTTTTGTCGATGCCACCGCTGTTGTCATTGGTGATGTCACCATTCAAGCAGACAGTTCCATTTGGCCCAATGCAGTGATTCGCGGTGATATCCATCACATTCAAATTGGTCAACGCACTAGCATTCAAGATAATTCAGTTATTCATGTGACCCACGCCGGGCCTTTTAATCCGGATGGTTTTGCAACCACAGTGGGCAATAATGTCACAGTGGGGCATCGGGTGATTTTGCACGGTTGTGATATTAAAGATAATTGCTTAATCGGTATGGGTTCGGTGGTTATGGATGGTGCAGTGATTGAGTCAAATGTTTTTTTAGGCGCTGGTAGTTTAGTCACCCCAGGCAAAGTATTAGAGAGTGGATATTTATGGATGGGTGCGCCCGCAAAAAAAATTCGCAAACTGAGCGCAAAAGAATTAGAGCAAATTGAATACAGCGCCAACTACTATGCACAATTAAAAGATCGACATTTAGCGCTGGCGTAACATTTCAATCACCGGTTTGGTTTCTGGATAGACGCCCCGCCACAAATAAAACGCCGCTGCTGCTTGTTCAACGAGCATACCAATACCATCAATACATTGCGCAGGATGACATTGCTGCGCCCACTCAATAAACGGTGTGGTTTTTGCGCTGTATAACAGATCATAACACCACGTTTGCCCACAAATTAATTCGCGGCTTAGCGCTGGAAATTCACCGGTAAGTCCTGCACTTGTTGCATTGATAATGAGGTCGTAGGGCTCCACTTCTAACTCATCAAGCCCAGTGCCGATGATGTCGCCATTCATACGAAAATGCTTGGCAAGCTGCACGGCTTTATCAGCTGTGCGATTAGCGATGACAATTTTAGCCGGTGCTTTTTCTAATAATGCGCCCATGATGGTGCGCACAGCGCCACCGCCACCGAGTACTAAGATTTTTTTTTGACGCAAAGAAAAGTCATGATTATGGGTGAGGTCTTGCACCAATCCAGTACCATCCGTATTGTCTGCAAAAATAGAACCATCATCGCGCAGCACTAAAGTATTAGCCGCTTCTGCTTTTTTAGCCGCGTCGCTATGCAAACTGGCTAAGCAATAAGCTTGCTCTTTAAAGGGTAAGGTCACACTCAAGCCTTTACCACCAGCATCTTGAAACTCACGGACCGTATCGACAAACTCATTCACTGGCGCTTTTATTTTTACAAACTCAAGGGCTTGATTGGTATTGCGCGCAAACGCAAAGTGAATATCCGGTGATCGACTGTGAGCAACGGGATTGCCAATAACAGCATATTTATCCATAGTGATTCTCTTTAATTAAGTGATTGTCGTTTAGCATTAACTAATAACGAGCAGATATTATCTTCCAGACGAATATAGGGTTTTCGCTTGCCAACAAAGCCATTAATCATAATAACAAAGCCAAGTTTGCCGTTGTGTTTGGACTGGATAAATCCAGCAAGAGCACTCACACCCGTCATCGAGCCGGTTTTAGCGCGGATACGCTTGCCATTTTTGAGCTTTAACATACGCCATTCTAAGGTGCCA
>CAYXLV010000057.1:0-9506 GCA_964465995.1 uncultured Coxiellaceae bacterium
GATATGGTCAAATACACGATAATCATTATTCGGCTTATCTGATGCTCCCATCCCTATTAAATCCAATGCATAGCTGTGCGACACTTCGGCCAGTGCCGGCATAATGTTCCGCCATAAATAAGACGATGTTGGCATACCATGCACAAATACCACTGGATCACCGGAGCCGGTCTCTACGTAGTGTATTTTTGAGCCTTTTACATCAATAAATTTTGAGGGAAAATTGCATTTAGCTGATATCGTTCCTTGGGTTTGCATAAAAAAATCCTCTTACTTTTTCCTTTTACTCGGTGCACTTGGCTTTTCAAGATCGGGTGCGGCAGTTTGAGCCAAGTCTGATAGCTCACGAGTTGCTACCGACAAGATGGCAAAATCTTTAATTTCCGCACTGCGCAAATCAGCCAGCACGCCACACCAACGGTCGATCAAACCACGGTGTTTTTCCATCCATGCATTAATGCGTGAATCAACTGTTTTCGCTTTTGTTTCTAGATTTAAAACACCAATTGTTATTTTACGCTGCACCCAATCTAAATCGCCTTTATAAGCCGCCTTTGCTAAAACAGCCCAACGGCTTTCCACTGGGTACGCATTAATCTGATCACGAAACCATAATAAATCTAAGCGCTCGACTAACATAAAATAAATCTTGGCCACCTGATAAACATCGGCATTATTCATCACCGCCGCCTCAATAATATTCAAGGTGTGATACAGTGGTTCGCAGCTAGCAATGCTGGTTGCTACTGACTCAGACACACCGACAGTAATTAAATCATCGCGCAATTGCTCGTAACGCGTTTTATAGCCACCTGTTAGCAGCTTTGGTAGGCGCTTTGTCAGGCCTTTAATATAAGGCCCAAATAGTTCAATGTTTTTAACGATATCAATCTGCACCCTGCGGTTACGCAAAAACCAACGTGTGGCGCGGCGCACCATCCGAATGACCGCGTGATTCATTTCATGTTGCACATGCGGATCTACTATATAGTCGAGCGATTCAATGGACTTGTATAACTCGTCCATATTAAAAATTTTATGGGTGACCGCAAACGCACGCACAATTGCAGAAATGGGAGCGCCCGTTTCATCATTCATTTGATACGCAAAGGTGATGCCCATGTTAGAAACGATATAGTTACTCAACTGTGTGGAAATAATTTCATCGCGCAAGCGGTGCTTTTCCATATATGCACTGTAGCGACGTACCAATGGCGTTGGAAATGCATTTTTCATATATTCGCTAAGATATGGATCTTTAATCAATTCACTTTTACGAATATGTCGTTCTAAAATAATTTTTGTGTAAGCAAATAATACAGCCAACTCAGGACGTGCTAATCCAAGTCCTGCTGCCCGTCTTTCTAGCATGGTCTTATTATCGGGCAAAAATTCTAGTTCGCGATTGATTAAGTTATTATCTTCCAACCAATCCATATAACTCATCAACACACCCATCCGTTTCGGCGATGCGTAAGATGCAAAACTAATACCTTCGTTTTGATGATAGTTATTGCGCAACACGAGCTGGCCAACTTCTTTGGTCATGCGCGCCAATAAATTATTACGCTGTTTTAAAGTTAACTCATCGTGCTCAACCACACTATTCAATAAAATTTTGATATTGACTTCATGGTCAGAGCAATCAACGCCAGCAGAGTTATCGATAAAATCGGTATTGATATAACCACCTTTTAATTCATACTCTACTCGGCCAAGCTGAGTTAAGCCTAAATTACCACCCTCAACCACAACACGCGCGCGTAAATCACTGCCATTAATTCGAATAGCATCGTTGGTGCGATCACCAGCATCACCGTGCGACTCTGTTTTCGCTTTAACAAACGTGCCAATGCCGCCATTCCAAATGAGATCAACGGGTGCTTTAAGGATTGCTTTTATTAACGCATTTGGGGTTAGTGAGTCTTGCTTAATTTTAAGAATACTTTTAACTTCGGGCGTTATCGCAATTTTTTTAACACTACGCTTATAAACACCGCCGCCTTTTGATAAAAGCTCACGATTATAATCATCCCAAGTAGAGCGTGGCAGATCGAATAAACGTTTACGTTCTTTATAACTTTGTAATAAATCTGGGTTTGGATCGAGGAAAATATGCATATGATTAAACGCGGCAACAACTTTTAGTTTTTTTGTCATCAATAAACCATTGCCAAAAACATCCCCACTCATATCACCAATACCCACAACGCTGACTTCAGTTTCATCAACGTTAATCCCTAATTCTTGAAACTGCCGCTCAGCAGATACCCAAGCACCACGTGCTGTAATACCCATACGCTTATGGTCATAGCCTGTTGACCCACCAGAAGCAAATGCATCGCCCAACCAGAAGCCGCGCTCAATAGCAATGCTATTGGCAATATCGGAAAAAGTCGCTGTGCCTTTGTCGGCTGCAACCACCAAATACGGGTCATCTTCGTCATAGCACACTGTGCAAGGTGGCTTAATAATTTTACGGCCTTCTAAATTATCAGTTAAATCTAAAAGCCCGCTAATAAAACCCCGGTAGCAATAAATACCCTCTTCTAAAATAGCTTCACGCGATGCATCAACTGGCAAGCACTTAGCAACAAATCCACCTTTGGCACCAGCTGGCACAATGACCGCGTTTTTAACTTGCTGTGCTTTCATTAAGCCAAGAATTTCTGTTCTAAAATCCTCGCGACGATCTGACCAGCGAATGCCACCACGCGCCACTTTGCCCGAACGCAAATGCAAGCCTTCAAAACGTGGCGAGTAAACAAAAATTTCAAAGCGCGGTAGTGGTAACGGTAATTCTGGGACTTTTTCGGGATCAAATTTGAAGGAGAGATAGGGTTTGGGTTGTTTATTTTTATCAAGCTGAAAGTAATTGGTACGCAATGTTGCTTTAATCAGCTTCAAGCAGCGGCGCAAAATGCGATCTTCATCCAGGCTCGCCACGGCTTCCAAGCTTTCAATGATTTTTTCCTCAAGCTTGACCATATTTTGCCGACGATCTTTTTTCAGGCTGGGTTGAAAATAATATTTGAATAATTCAATCAGCGACCTAGCGATTGCTGGGTTATTCACAAATGTTTCAGCGATATATTCTGGGCTAAAGGTAAAACCGGTTTGGCGTAGATATTTTGCATAAGCGCGGATCAAAGCGATTTCACGCCACGTTAACTCAGCTTCTAATACCAATCGATTAAACGCATCGTTTTCTGCTTCACCAAGCCAAATTTTATTGAAAGCTTCTTGAAAGATATGTTTTACTTTTTCAAGTTCAAACCGCGTTTCTTTGACGTAAGTCATACTAAAATCGTTAATCCATACTTCACGATTATTTTTCAAACGTACGCGATAAGGCACTTCACCAATGACTCGCAAACCCATATTTTCTAGCATTGGCATAGCGTCTGATAGTGGGATTGTGTGGTCGACATTATAGAGCTTAAACATGATAACGTCTTTCGATGCACCTAAGGGACGATAGAAACTAATCCCCAGCTCATTGGTTTCAACCACTTTTTCAATGTAGTCGATATCATAAATTGCGTTGCGTGGTAAAAATACTTCACGATAACCAGCAGGAAATGCATTTTCATAACGTAAGAAAAGTTGATTGCCGCGCTCTTCACCAAAGTAATCTTGAATATTTTCACGCAAGCCATCATTCCAAGATTTACCCACATCAATTAATCGCTGCTCGATTTTCTTTAAGTTAAATCGTAATTTTCTTTTGGGATCAATTCGGATAATAAAGTGCGTACGCGCTAATACAGATTCTGAAAAATGCGTGAAAAAGCTAACCTCTAAACCGTGAAAGGCATCTTTTAAAATAGCTTGCATTTGATCAACAACGCGCGTGGTGAAATTTTCACGCGGCAAGTAAACTAAACAAGATACAAATCGACCATAAGCATCGACACGAGTAAATAAACGAATTTTGCGTCGCTCTTGCAAATGCAAAATTCCCATCGATAAATCATACAACTCGTCCACCGTTGCTTGAAATAAATCATCACGCGGCAACGTCGAAAGAATATGCATTAAATCTTTACCACCATGACTACGCGGCGGTAATGCAGAACGCTTTAACACCAAATCAACTTTCTTGCGTAAAAATGGGATATATTTTGGATTACCACTATAGGCTGATGACGTATACAAACCAATAAAATGGCGCACCCCAATCAGCTCACCTTTGGGATTAAACTGTTTGATAACGATTAAGTCGGTATAGGTTGGTCGATGTACTGTTGATAGCGTATTAGTTTTTGAAATAATTAAAACTTGCTTTTTAGATAACATTAAAGCACGTGCTTGCTCGGGTAACTCATCAATTTCACGATAAATTCGACTTTGCGTATCATCACTTAACACACCCAAGCCAGAGCCACTCAGTAATTTTAACGCCAAGCGATCATCTTTTTTTACAATGGTATAATCACGCGCGCCTAGAAACGTAAAGTGCTCTTGCAACAACCAATTTAAAAACTCGACGGACTCAGCTAATTCATCAGCATTGATTTGTGATTGATGGCGCTCTAACTCAGTAATTGCTGCACCTAAACGCGCTCGCATTGGCTGCCAATCTTTAACTGCGGCATGCACATCACTCAAAACACGCTGTAAACTTTTTTTAATTTCAGTTAAAAATTTTGGATCGGTTTGACGATCGATTTCCATGTAAATGGGTGATTCTGCTATGGCTTTTTGATCATCTGCACTAAAACGCTTTAAATCCAACACCTGCCCTTTCGCATCGCGCACAACTTTAATACCGCCGGTATGCACAACCAAATGGGTAGTCACGCCTAATCGATTCAATTCCATACGCATTGAATCAATTATAAAAGGCATGTCTTTGCTAACCACTTCAATCACAGTGTGAGTGGATTCCCAGCCATCTTTTTTCAGGGTTGGATTGAAGATTTTGATTTTTAATTCGTGGGGTTTATGTTTGTAGAAGAGTTTCCAGTGAGAAATAGCGGCGCCAAAGAGATCTTGCATGCCATGTTGGTCAAAATCGGCTTCGCACGTGTGGGAAAAATATAACTCTATGAATTTAAGGATTAATTTGTGTTGAGGATCTTTTTTTGGCAAGTGTTGTTTAGAATATGCCAAAATCTTGTTCAGCCACTGTTTATTTGGCCCAACGATGTGCTTCGCCATAGAATTTAAAACCCCGAAATATCAATAAATTAAAAAAATTATAGCTTGTTTTTGCCAGATGTACATTGTTAAGGTAGCTTAAATTTTGATTAAATTTTCTACAAAAAACCTTGTATTTTTTACCGATTTAAATTATTGTTCGTCATATCGCAAGTCGGTTCAATCGACAAAATCAATCGACCTGCAAATTGTATCACGACCAAAGCTAAAGCACGACGAGAACTTCTGGGAATGATCTTAAGTGTCATTACCGGGTTTTCTTACGAAAACGTCACTCTAATGGAATTCAGTGATTAACCCCCAAGGATGCTGTCAATTTGAGGTGCAATTCAATGCGCGTTTTATTAGTAGAAGATGATGAGTTATTAGGTGATGGTATAAGAACTGGTTTAAAACATTATGGCCACACAATTGACTGGGTAAAGGATGGTAAAGCTGCCAGCGATGCGCTTTCTACCAAACATGAAAATTTCGATATTATTGTTCTTGATCTTGGTTTACCCAAGATGTCTGGATTAGAAGTCTTAAAACGTATCCGTGAAAAAAACATTACAACACCGGTCGTGATTTTAACTGCACGTGAAACGGTAGATGATCGCGTGAAAGGTTTAGATGCTGGTGCTGATGATTACCTTACCAAACCTTTTGATCTTGACGAATTATGCGCCCGTATGCGCGCCTTACAACGTCGTTCGAAAGCTAGAGCAAAACCCGTATTAAGCTATGGCAATATCACTTTAGATCCTGCATCACATATTGTTTCATTAGATAACGAACAAATTATGATTTCACGTCGCGAATTTGCTTTGCTGCAAAAACTATTAGAAAATGCAGGCCGAGTGATCTCTCGCGAAACTCTCAACCAAACCTTATACGGTTGGGGTGAAAATATTGATAGTAATGCGTTAGAGGTTCATATCCATAACCTGCGCAAACGCTTTGGTAATCATATTATTCGCACCATTCGTGGTGTTGGTTATATGGCCGAAAAGATTGAAGAAAAAGCATAACGCTGTTTTTTTATAACAATACTAATTTGGCCTCCCTGGCAATGCCATCGAGGCCACATTTTTTTAAAGTAAGTGTGAAACCATGCGTCCATCCATCCGCACATTTCTGTTAATTAACTTACTCTTGAGTGTCACACTCATTACTTCATTAGCCATTATTGGTAATTTATTTTTAGCTCACAAAGATATTCAAACTCAACTTGATTCTCAATTAATGCGTACAGCTTTGCGTATAGAAGCGTTTTTTAGCGATGATGTTAGTACACGCAATTTAAAATCCGTGCAAAAAAGTTTAAATATTCTGTTTGCTGATGAAAGACCTGGCAAACTTCCCAATGTACCCAAACCTCGTCTATTACAGCGCAAGCATTTAGACACAATGGAGTTTCAAATCTGGGATTCAGCCGGTAAATTAATTTTGCATTCCAAAGCCTCACCACGCACACCTTTTTCAACTGGCAAACCTGGACTATCAACCTTATGGTTAAACGGTCTTTCCTGGCGCGTTAATACCGTTTACAACCCGAATAACAAACTGACTATCATGGTGGCAGAGCGCTCCAATTATCGACAACAGCTTGAAAACCAATTAACTCAAGACTCGATCTTTATTATGTTAATCACTTATCCTTTTTTAGGATTTTTGATTTGGATTATTGTTGGTCGCGGTTTGGATACGTTGAAAAGAGTCGCCGTTGAAGTTCGACAACGCGCACCCTCATTTTTAAAACCGGTTGATTTAGAATCGGTACCTGCAGAAATTGAACCACTGGTGGGCGAGTTAAATAGCTTGTTCCATCGCTTACAAGAAGCCTTTGATCGTGAAAAACGCTTTACTGCTGATGCTGCCCACGAATTGAAAACACCACTGGCAGCATTAAGCACACAAGTGCAAGTCGCACTGCGCGCCGATACAACTGAAGGCCGCAACCAAGCATTATTAAAAGTACTTGCCGGCGTAAATCGCAGCACTCACGTGGTACAGCAGTTACTCACCTTAAGCCGCATGGACCCTGAAGCTAATATTGCCGAGCCCGTACCGATTAATTTAGCGCGACAAGCCGCTGACATTGCCGCACAACTTGCACCAGAAGCGATTGCAAAAAATATTGATTTAGAATTATTAGCGCCTGATCATAGCGCCACGATTATGGGTAACCCCACTGCGATTAGCATTTTATTAAGAAATCTCGTGGACAATGCGATTCGTTACACACAAGAAAATAGCTATGTAAAAATAGACGTTCAAGAAACACCGACCACAGTTACCTTACTCGTTATCGACAACGGCCCTGGCATTCCCGAAGAATTACGTGAACGCGTATTCGAGCGTTTTTATCGTGTTAGCGGTACTAAAACGACAGGCAGTGGTTTAGGGCTTGGTATTGTTATGCAGATTTCCAAGCTGCATAATGCGGACATTAATTTAAATACCCCAAAAGAAGGCACGGGCTTAGAAGTAGAAGTCATCTTCCCAAAACCTCGTAATACCTAAAACCGCGACCACCACCTCCTCCGTCACAATAGCAGCCGCCTCCTCCGTCATCCCGCGGCCACGACCGCGGGACCCATGAATAACTTCTGGATTGTGCGATCAAGTCGCACAATGACAATCGCCTCCTACGTCACAACGACAATTCGCACAAGAACTGAAATTCAAACCATACCAACCACTAGTTTTTCGATGACGGAACAAACGGCGGATGATTATCATTATCATCGAGCGACGCCACTTGACCACCAGAAGACCACAACGCATTTGGATCATTCGATAACCGCACCCCGCTCATTTGCTGCTGTTTAAGCTGCTCCAGCTTTTTTGAAATCTCACCCAAACTCCCCGTTTTCAACGTTGGCGCCGTGTAAGCATTTTGCTTCCAAAAAACTCGACCCAAATTGGTATCTGGTTTAATCGCATGCTCCAGCAATTCAATTTTCTGATTAAGCTCTCTGCAAGCATCACACAAGGAAAACAACTGCTTCAATAGCATCGGCTTATTCACCTTAGTACCAATAGAATCAATATATTGTTGACTCAACATATAACCTTTATCACTTAACTGCTTTAAACCCTGCACCAACCAACTTTGCTCAACCTCCTTTTTTTGCGTGAAAATATCGCTTAAATAATTTCCCACACATGACAGCCGCATTAATTGCTCAACTGGCTCTGACTTATTTGCACTGGTCAAAAGCATGGCCGCACTTAAGATAAGCTTCCCAGCACTAACAATTTCATCAGCCGTTAAATTAACCGGCAATTGAAAACCGCGTGCGCTAACCATCTCCTCTACCACTACAACTTGACTCTGCAAAACAGCAACAGCCAACGCAGATTGACTCTGGCTTTTACCACACATCCATGAATCAGCACCGTATTCAATCAACAGCACAGCCACTTTTTCAAACGAGACTCCTTGACTAACAGCATAAAACAGCATTGTTTGATCCAACTCTGCATGAGGCTGATTCAAAACATCTGCAACATAGACTTTCGTATCACCCAGCTTCACCAACAACGTTTCCAGCACAGCAACATCATTCGCTGCCATCGCCTCCCAAACCGATGAAAATTGTTGCATACTCACTTGAAATTGCTTGTGCTCCAAAATTGCCAGCACATGCGCTTTATCATTACTCATGTTGCGAATTGCTAAAGCCAATGGTGTTAACCCCTCTCGATTAACCAACCCAGCATCTGCACCAAAATCCATCAGCAATTGAATCATCGGTACCGAGCGATTCAACACCGCCAGGTGCAATGCATAATTACCATCATGCTGATCACAAAAAATGTTCACCCCATTAACGATCTGGTTAATGTGAGATTTTTTCAATAATAACTGCGTAATTGCAAAATCATTTTTACGCACACTTTCTAAAATTGCCTTACCAACTGTATCGGTCACAAAAAAATTTTTATGCTCACAAATAGTATTCAAGTATTTGTCACGCCCCTCCAACGCAATCGCCAAACTAAGTGGTGTTTCTCCCGCATTGTTTGGGATATTCGGATCAGCACCAAAACGCATCAAATCAGCAATCGAAAAGAGTTTTTTATCAACAATCGCCCGATGCAAACAAGTCATCCCCTTATCATCAACAATATTATTAATACCATTACGCTTTGGATCCTCACCCAACTTTTTCAATAACGCTTGAAACATTGTTGGCTCACCTACACTGATAGCCGCATGAATCGAATAACCACTCGCCGCTGTTGGCTGATAGTTTTCATGCTCAATAATACAATAAAAACAATTGACTCGATTTTTTAGAATTGAAGAACTTAATGCAGAAACATGCTCATCATTTTGTTGCTCAACATCAGCC
>CAYXLV010000058.1:0-9501 GCA_964465995.1 uncultured Coxiellaceae bacterium
ACCTGCAAACAAGAATATGAAAAAGGCAAAATTGGCCATCCCAAAGTACCGACTTGGTTGCAAATCACCTGGCTTTTTTGCCGCGGTTTTTTACGCAAGGTTCAGCAAGGCATCAGCTTTAGCGCAAAAATCCTTTACAATTTATACGTGCTTAGCTGCAGTATCATTTTATTTTTACCCATTAGTCTCAGCATTATGTTAAACCCTAAAAAAACGGCACGCCGCGTGGCACGTTTCTGGGCGCGCGCCGCTTTATGGCTTGGGTTTTGTCGATTGGACGTTAAAGGTAAAGACTATTTAAACCACACTAAAACATTTGTCTATGTCGCCAATCATGCAAGCTATATCGATGCGTTAGTATTAGTGGCTACACTACCGCCCAATATTGCCTTTGTCGCCAAAGCTGAGTTACAAAAAGCACCATTGATTAGCCAGCTCATCAAAAAATGCGGTCATCTCTATGTCAATCGCCTCGACTTTTCGCAAAGTGTGGAAGACGCCCGACAAATTCAAACCGCACTTACCAACGGCCAATCAATCGCTATTTTTCCTGAAGGCACATTTGGCTATGCCAGAGGTTTACAGCCATTTAAATTTGGCGCTTTCAATGTCGCCGTCGCCACTCAAAGCCCAATCTGCCCTATCGCACTGCAAGGTACCCGTGAATTATTACGTGCTGGTGAATTTTTATTAAAACCCCGCAAACTGACCGTCACCATTTGCGAACCCCTAACTCCACAGCAAGACGGTTTTGAAGAAATGAATCGCCTGCGCCAAGCTGCTCGAGTCGCGATTGCTAAACACACCGGCGAAGACAGCCTAAGCTATACCATGGAGTCACTCTAATGCCCAAAAGACGTGTGATCACCGGCCCAATTTTGGCATGGTTTTTTTATGATTGGGCCAATTCTGCTTTCCCCAGCATTATTACCACCTTTGTTTTTGCCACCTACTTCACCGAAAAAGTCGCCGTGAATAAAATTATTGGCACTGCGCAATGGGGAGATGCCATTGCGATTGCGGGAATTTTAATTGCTATCTTAAGCCCGCTACTTGGCGCTATTGCCGATAATGAAGGCCGGCGCAAACCGTGGTTGGCGGTTTTTTCCATCATCACCATTATCGCGGCAGCACTCTTATGGAATGTAGAGCCCAACCCAAGTTTTGCTCATCTAGCAATGATTTGCGTGATTATCGGCACCATTGGGTTGGAAATTGGCATGGTGTTTTATAACTCGATGCTAAGTGATTTAGCGCCGCCAGATTATGTGGGACGGCTGTCCGGCTGGTCTTGGGGCTTTGGTTATTTTGGTGGGATTTTTTGTTTGCTGATCGCTTTATTTGTTTTTGTTGAAGGTCGAGTTGCTTGGTTAGGTCTTAGTACTAACACTGCGGAGCATATCCGGTTTACTGGACCGTTAGTGGCAATTTGGTTTTTAGTATTTGGCTGGCCGATTTTTGCTTTTACACCTGATCAACCCAGCACTGGCCTTGGCATTCGCAAATCAATTAAAAAAGGCATGAAATCGCTTTTACAAACGTTGCTAACGCTAAAACAATATCGTGAAATTATGAAATTTCTATTAGCGCGTTTGATATATATCGATGGGCTTAATACGATTTTTGCATTTGGTGGAATTTATGCGGCTGGTGTTTTGCATATGAGCTTTACCGAAGTGATTCAGTTTGGTATTGCATTGAATGTTGGTGCTGGTATCGGTGCTGCTTTATTTGCATGGCTGGATGATTATAAAGGCGCAAAACTCACCATTTTAATTTCGTTGGTGATTATGATGATCACGGGTACCGGGATGCTATTAACGCATTCAAAATCGACCTTTTGGTTTTTAGGCATGACCTTAAGTTTATGCGTTGGGCCGGTGCAATCCGCCAGTCGTTCCTTGATGATTCGCTTGGCACCAAAACATATGGTGACGGAAATGTTTGGCCTGTTTGCTTTTTCAGGAAAAATCACGGCTTTTTTAGGGCCGTGGATTTTAGGTATGCTCACGATGGCTTTCCATAGCCAGCGTGTTGGAATGAGCACAGTGATTTTTTTTCTATTCGCAGGCGCCTTGATCTTGAGTCAGGTTAAAGCGCAGTGAATGGTTACACTCTTTTCTTTTCAACAAGATCCCAATAATTAATATCTTCCATACTTTGCTTCACGCTACGTAAATCCGCATAAGATGCAAAAAAACCAATAAATGACGTCACCACATTAGAAACAATACCTTCCCAATGTAGCACCTTACCGTAACGAATCACGTTATAAGCGAGCTGCAAACCTGCTGCACGATTACCAACATTATCTACCGTTGCTGCAAGTAACAGCCCCCATTGTTTCCAAGTTAGGTGGTAATTAATTTCTGGATCGTTTTTAGTAATACCCGTATCGGATTGATTAACGCGATTCAAGGCCCAACGCGTGTAACTGTCTCCCCATGCAGCTAGCATACCGAAAGTAAAACCTACGCCCATTCCGTAATATGACAAACCAATTTGATCTGCTTCCAAACCAGTGAGGTCATCAAAAAACTGACCTAACCAGTAGGCATCAGCCACACCGCTACCTATTAGATTGAAAACAAAGCCAAGATTAGTCCAACAGTCTGCACTTTTATCATTTTCCTCTTTGGCTGTATTACTAGAAAAACAACAACAGCAGCAACAACATAACCACTCCCACCATGATTTAGCATCTGGATCATGATCTAAATCTAATTCTGCACTGCGACTAAAAAAGCTAGTCGGTAGCCAACGTTGATACCATGGTGCTGGTGGCTCTTGGATTGATGAGCCAGATGACCCGAATGAAGACCCCAATAAAGATGAACGCTCTCGATTCATTACCTATACCTCAAAATAATTGTGACTATTGAAAAAAGGCGAATATACAAAAAAAAATTGCTAAAGCATATTAATTCCGCTGCCTTGTTGCGATTAAATTTGCAGTTACTTAAGAGGAGATTAACAATCCGTTAGTTTGCTTTTATTTAATACAGCATAACTGTCCAAACCGCCAGGTTTAAACAAACTGGAATCTTAGTGCAATAACGGCAACATGATTATCAAGATTGATCACGCGAAAGAATAATTGGTTAAGGTAACCGATCACCAACATGCCCGATTTTGTTGCAGGAAAACCAATACCAATAAATGCGCGGTTTTGATCAAACGATTCACGCGGTGCCCACGCTGGATGCGTCAAAGTAAAAAATAGCTCTTCAGAGAAAATCAGCGAATATTTTCCGCCAATTAATTTGGGGAAACTTAAAAAAAATGCTTGTCGATATCGCCATGACCACTTAGCAAAGTTTACAAACTTGCGCTGCTCCATAAAAAAACGTAACGAAAAATTCAAGCGTTTGGATTCATACGCCGTCCATAAGAGCTCTTGATGTAAGCGATGCTCAAATAAAAAATTACGCTGTAGTGGACTATAAGGAATAAAAATTGAATAACCCATCCCAAAGCGCAAGCGGTTTGAAAACATATACCCAAGTGTGACGCGGTTTAAGCTTTGATCGTAGGATTGATCTACATTGACGAAACGATTGTCTTGTAAAAAAGAGATGTAGAGTTGCGATTGCGGTAATTTAGAAAAGACTTGCAAGCTAAACCACCATCGCGGTCGATGAAAGGTATTAGCAATGCAGTGCAGCGAAAAAAATAGCAGTCCAATAAAAACAAATGTTTTCTTAATCATTCATGTTCAGGCGCTACCATATAAATGCCGGGTGCATTCCGTAGGTAACCCTTATAATCCATTCCATAGCCAAACACATAATGGTTTGGGATTTTTAATCCACAAAAATCAGCTTTCGCTAATCCGCCTTCGATGCGTGCCTCATATTTATCAACCAATACGGCTGAATGCACGGTCTTTGCACCTTTTTCATAACAGTATTTAATAATGGCATCCAAAGTAATACCGCCGTCCAAGATATCATCTACCACAACCACAGTGCGCCCTTGCATAGCAATTTCAGGTTTGGCTTTCCAAGTGAGTTCGCTGCCAGAGGTGGCTTTGCCGTAGCGTGTGGCATGCACATAATCCACCTCGAGTGGAAAATCCAAGCGTGGTAATAAATTACCCAGTGGCACAATTCCACCAACAACAACACATAAAAAAATAGGATTAGAATGGGACAGTTCGTAACTAATAGCGGTAGACATTTTATCGAGAGCGGCTTCAACTTCAGCCTTTGAGAATAAACAGGTCGCTTTGGCAAACACATCGCGGATATCATCGGGTAAAATAGCTGGCATATTATCACTGGTCTCCACGGCGGTGTTTACATTGGTATGATCGCTCATTACAGCTCCTCAAGCGTTCTGCATTATCAAAGGGTCAGGAACATCCAACGTCATCGTTGGAAACGCACATTCTGCCCCATGTTGGTCGATAATATCAATGATTTTTAAGAATATTTCTTGCTGAATCGCTTGAAATTTGACCCAATTTGTCGTTTTGGTAAAGGTGTAAACCAAGAAGTTTAATGAGGATGGGCCAAACTCGATTAAGTTCACCATCAACGTTTGTTGCGTATCAATTTCTGGGTGCTCTATTAGCATTTTTTCGACGTCGCTTAAAATCGCTGCCATTTTTGGTGCGTCTTTATAACGCACGCCGATGGTTGTGCGAATCCGCCGATTGCTCATGCGTGATGGGTTTTCAACGGAGATTGTCGAAAATGCACCGTTAGGTACATATAAAGGCCGTTTATCAAAAGTGCGGATTCGAGTTAAACGCCAGCCAATATGCTCAACCACCCCTTCAATATTGCGGTCGGGCGAGCGCACCCAGTCACCAACTGCAAATGGCCTATCCCAGTAAATCATCATGCCGCCAATAAAGTTAGCGATAGTATCTTTCGCCGCAAAACCGATTGCGATACCACCAATACCACCGGCTGCTAGCAAGGCAGCAATTGAAATACCAAAGCTTTTCATCGTGGTTAATAAAGCAATAGTGATAATAATAACGCGCATCACCTGGCCAATCGCCCGGATAGTGGTTTGATCACGCTGTTCAGTGATGGCTCGTGAGACGTGTTTTTTTTCAAACTCATTGGTAAAGCGCATGGCAAACCAAAATAGAAAAATAATAAACGTAATGTGATAAATCGTGCCGTAATAGTTGATTAATTGCGGCCAAAGTTGACGCTGGATCATCACAATGCGTGCCACTAAGAGCAAGACCACCACCCAGGTCCAGCCCATTAGGGGTAAGTAGGTTGCTTCTAGTAAAGCATCATCCCAAATGCGTTTGGTTTGGAGGAGTTTTGGATTAAGGCGTCGATAAATAGCGTAGATAGTAGAGGTAATCACAAGGCCGGCAAACAAGAGAATAAAAATACGGATTAACCAGAAATTGGCGTTCACCACCGCCAGCACATCAACTTTTATTTTATCCATAAAATGGTTTCCTATTTGCTAAATTTGCGCTTATTCTACCTGAAATTTGGCGATAAGAAAAAAATCAAAAATGGCGTAAATAACGCTGTATTCGATACTGCGACTCAGACTCGCGATGATTTTTAATCGCATCGATTATTGCCACCGCGCCGGCTTGGTTGTTGCAAACCAATAACAGATCACAGCCTGCTTCTAATGCCATGCGTGCTCGGTCTTCATAACTGCCCATGGCTGCAGCACCTTGCATGGTTAAATCATCACTCATAATGACACCGCTAAAACCTAAGCGATCACGTAAGATATCTTGCAGCCAAAAACGTGAAAATCCAGCAGGCTTAGTATCACAAGCTTGATAAAGAATATGTGCTGGCATTAAGGCATCCAGCTTATGCAGCAATTTAGCAAAGGGTTGAATATCACTTGCCAACAAGCTTTGCTGATCTCGTGGATCAATGGGCAAGGTGTCATGAGAATCGTCGGTGACACCACCATGGCCAGGAAAATGTTTGCCAGTGGTGAGCATGTTTAATGCATGCATGGTGTCTAAAATCACATCGCCAAGTTCAATAATAATCTCTGTATCACGGTGTAAACTGCGATCGGCAATCACCTCGTTATATCCATAATCAATATCTAACACTGGCGCCAAAGACAAATTAACACCTAAAGCTTGCAGTTCTGTCACCATGGTTTTTGTCATAGCGGCTAGCTGTTGTTTTGCTTGCGAAGGATTCTCTTGATAAAGCTTGCCAAAATATTGCAGTGGCGGCAGTTTGGTGAAGCCTTCCTGAAATCGCTGCACTCGACCGCCCTCTTGGTCTACCGCGATAATTAGCGGGTCTTTCAGTTTGCGCAGGCTGCTAGTTAGCGCGCTAAGTTGGCTGGGTGATTCGTAATTACGACTAAATAAAATAACACCGGCCACGCTGGGGT
Organism: uncultured Coxiellaceae bacterium; assembly: GCA_964465995.1. Taxonomy (GTDB): domain Bacteria; phylum Pseudomonadota; class Gammaproteobacteria; order Coxiellales; family Coxiellaceae; genus CAYXLV01. The sequence goes on from CAYXLV010000058.1 coordinate 6,355, forward strand.
GTTGAATGATTTCCTTTTCTTCGGCGGTTAACGTCACACCGCCGCAATCCATTAAAAGCCAGTTGTGGTTCATTCGTCTCTTTCGAACATCGCGTTAGGGTGAATTGGTGGAAATGGCGTAATATTGTTGCTCTTTTCGTCGAGCTCTTTAATGCATGCGGCACCTTCTTTAACGACTTCATCAATTCGTGCAATTAAGTGCATTGGAATGTAGCTGCGTTTTACGCCTTTAAATTCGGTTTTGAGCTTTTCCTCGCTGGGATCAACGACAACCGCCGTACTGGGCTCTGCAAATATTAGCTCCTCAACCTCAATAAAACCCATTAAATTTTCTTCGGAAATGTAACGGGCATAGATTTCATATGACTTACCTTGTTGGGTAAAAATCACACGATAGATTGGCTCTTTGTTCACTATGGACACCTGCTATGGTCATTGAGTGGCTGGAGTGTATCAAAATCGTTATTAGATCGCTATGCCAGAGATGAGGCGGATAAGTCGCGCAATGGTGGGGCGTATCGTGCGGAATGGTATACCACATCACCTCCCTGCCTACCTGGCCCCTGGCCCTCTCCCGTCGTCCCGCTGTTTAACAGCGGGATCCATTAGCATACGCTGGATTGCGCGATCGAGTCGCGCAATGACGGTACGTGCGGTAGCGTACACTGGATTGCGCGATCAAAGTCGCGCAATGACGATACGTAATGGCGGAGGCTATACGGGCTTAACGGTTTTCAATTTCTTTTAGATAGGCTAATTCGTCCTCTGTTGAGACACGGCCCAGTACGGTATTGCGTTGTGGAAAGCGGCCAAAGCGCTTAATGATGGTGTAATGGTGATTAGCGAATTTATAAAAACTGTCGTAAATCACCCGCGTTTCTGAAAAGGCTAATTCAGCAAGGATTTGATACGCATGTACGGATTGTTCTTGATAGGCAATTTGTTCGGAGTGTAGCAATGGAAAATAGTAAAAAACACGCTCAATCAGACTGAGTTCATGCTCTGCTTCGTGCTCCACTCCTTGTGAACAAATTGCCAGCGCCTTTAAATCTTGGGCATAGGCTAACGGTTGATGACGGTAAATGTGTCTAGAAAATTGATCCAGCATTATGATCATGGCGAGTTGACCACGTGAGCTGTCTTCCCAATTATCATAATGACCGCGAATGGCGTTATCTAAATGACGTAGAAATTTGTTACGGATATCAGCATCAATGGCAGCATCCTCACCAAACCAAATGCGTGCGCGCTGCTCTGTGGGGATAATGGTTTCCTCAACTCGGCCAAACCAGTAGGCATTAATTGCTTCAATATCTTCTGAGACCATTGTCTTAATCCCATGATTTTTAGCTGATTTTCCTTAATCTTCACCGTTTTAAATGAACAAATAATATAGCATCACTAAAAATCAATGTATTATGGCTACTATACATATAATCCACATACTATTATGTCTTATTATAGCAACTGCGCGATAAGCGTCCGAAAGAATGCCAATTACCCTTTGATAAGCAATTTAACGCCCACTTGCACCATTTCAAACAGCTCAATAATGTCACTATTACGCATCCTAACGCAGCCACGTGAGCCCGGTTGCCCCATCACTACATCGTCAGGTGAGCCGTGGATATAGACATAACGCCGAAATGTGTCCACTGCGCCCAAGCGATTTTTACCCGGCTCAAGCCCGCTTAACCAAAGAATGCGGGTTAGGATCCAATCACGGCCGGGATATTGGATTCGCATGGCAGGCGTATACATTTCACCTGTTGGTCGTCTGGCAATAAAAACGGTGTTGGCCGCACAACCTGCGCCAATTTTAGCGCGGATAGTGTGCCAACCACGCGGTGTTTGTTCGCTGCCATGGGTTTCACCAACTCCATTGGCAGCGGTAGAAATTAAATACGTTTTAATCAACTTGCCCGCTTGATCCACGTGTAACTGCTGGGTGGCCACATCAACGATTAATTGCATGCAATGACTCCTGTGCTGTTAACCAGTTGAAAACCTGTTCTACAAGTTGTGCGTCTTCGGAATCGAAGCGTTGCGCATCGGCAAAGCGACGTAACCACGTGTATTGGCGTTTTGCAAATTGGCGCGTGGCGACGATGGCTTTATGAATCATGGTGGCTTGATCATACTCGCCGGCTAAATATTGCCACACTTGGCGATAACCAACGGTGCGAATCGCCGGTAAGTCTTTATGTAAATCTGGGCGTGCATACAATTGTTGTACCTCTTCAATAAAACCGGCAGCTAACATTTGATGAAATCGTTGTTCAATGCGCTGATGCAAAATCGAGCGATCCTTAGGCGCGATAATGATATTAATAAAGTCATAAGCAGGTACTTGCTCACTTTGCGCTTGATGATAAGCACTTAAGGTTTTTCCAGTCGCATAATAAATTTCTAAGGCGCGAGAAATACGTTGTGAATCATTTTGATGAATTTGTGCGGCATACGCAGGATCAATTGTGCTTAAGGTTTGATGCAAAGCTGGCCAGCCGGAGGCTTTTGCCTTGGCTGCTACTTGTTGGCGAATCGCTAAATCTGCGCCTGGCAAATCCGCTAATCCCTGTTGCAGCGCATTGAAATACAACATGGTGCCGCCAACCAATAAAGGTATCTTGCCCGCTTGCATAATCTCGGCAATCGCTTGTTTAGCATCTGTCACAAATTGCCCGGCTGAATAACTGTCAGCTGGGTCGCAAATATCTAATAATCGATGCGGCGCCGCGGCACGTTCTGCTGCCGTGGGTTTGGCCGTACCAATATCCATACCTTGATAAACCAACGCCGAATCGACACTAATAATTTCTAAGGGTAAGCGTTGCACTAATTCTATCGCTAAATGGGTTTTGCCGCTGGCAGTGGGTCCCATTAAGCAAATCACAGGGGATTGCTGTTGCTTTGCCATCGTTTATTGGCCTCGCAAAAACCATTTGTCAATTTCTGCCATCGAAAATTGCCGCCAGGTTGGACGGCCGTGATTGCAGCATCCACTGTGTTGCGTTTTTTCCATATCACGTAATACAGCATTCATTTCTGGCAGGGTTAAACGCCGATGTGCGCGCACCGAACCATGGCAAGCAATGGTGGCAAGCAGCTCATTCATTTTTTCTTTTACGCGGTTAGTTTTTTCATGCG
>CAYXLV010000059.1:0-9370 GCA_964465995.1 uncultured Coxiellaceae bacterium
GGACCATAGGCTTCTTTTTTGGGATCCCAACTTTGAAATTTAAAAATAATCGTGCTCCACGCCCCTTTGGTTAAAATAATTTTATCAAGCTCTTTAACCTTCTCAATCCCCTCTTCCATGTAGGTAACGGTTAAATCATCAATGGTCTCAGCCATAAAAAACTCCTCTATGGTTTAAAAATTTTCGCTAGAATAGCACACCCATCACCCACGACACTAGTGCTTGGCAGCTTGTTGTTGGCGTTGTGCTTGTGCAATCATCGACAGTAACACACGGCTATCGCGACTGCCCGGCGCAAATAAAGGCAACATGCGCTCCCAATAGCGAATGGCGACATCATAGCGCTGATGCACATAAGCATTCACTGCTAATAAATTCAGTGCGGCGGTATTATGTGGCTCTTTGACTAATACCCTATGCAAAAGATATTGCATTTTTAATGATAAGTGGCGGTGGCGGTAAAAAAATGCCGCTTCTGCATAAGCAACGGCATAGCTTGGTTGTGCCGTATTCAATTGATACGCTTTGCGTAACGCATAAAATGCTTTTTGATAATAATGCTCACCCATGTAAATACGACCTAATAAATACCAGCCTTTTGAGTGATTGGGTTTTTGCTTTAAAAAAACTTCTAGTTTTTTAATCGCGGTTTGTGGATTTTTCATCTGCGCCAATTGCATTCGGGCAATTTTCGTTTGACGCTGTAATTTCCAATAATGCAGCAATTGCTGACCATCGCCTTTATCACGGTAGGTCATAAACGCTAATAACGGCAATAGTAACATCAACACAATAGCGGTGATGGTTGCCGGCTTAAAGGGATTGTCTTTTTCAGAGAGCGCTGCATCGGCAAGCAAGTGCTTGGCTAAGTTTGTTTTGGATAATTTATAAGCTGCTTCAGTCAGCTCACCCGTTGCTAATTGCTGATCCAATGCTGTTATTTTTTGTTGATACAATTTGATATTAAGCTGCGCTGCCGAGCTTTTATGCCGTTTAAGATCAAGCAACAAAGGTAGCAATACAAAAGCCAATGCCAGCAATGTCATCAAGACCATTAGTGCAATATACTCAAGCATCATTTAGCAATTCCTGTAAGCGCTGTTTTTCATCCATAGATAACTCGACCGTTGACCGATTTTTGCTGGTGTTTCTCAGCAACAACCCTAGCATTAAAAGTCCAATGATTAAGAAAGCAAATGGACCGAGCCATAATAATAAAGTGCTTAGTTCTAGCGGCGGTTGATACAACACAAATTCACCATATCTGGCGACTAAATAATGCTTGATCTTTACCGTTGATTGGCCTTGCAAGATCATGTGATAAATATCGGCGCGCAAATCGTTGGCAAGTGGCGCATTGGAATCTGCCAAACTTTCATTTTGACAAACCAAACAGCGCAGCTGTTGTGTCAGCTGTTTAAATCGCTGCTGTTGCTGCGGATTTGGAAAATGATATTGATCCGCTGCGCTAGCAAGACAAGCGTAACAACACAAACAAAATAAACAGACACGCATCATGACGCTTGCTCCAAGCGGCGCACCACTGGCAATACTTTTGCTTGCCATTCTGCTTTGCTAAGTGGACCAATGTATTTATAGCGAATCACACCTTTTTTATCGATCACAAACGTTTCCGGTGTGCCATAAACCCCTAAATCAATGCCTAGTTGACCCTTAGGATCATAAATAATTTTTTGATACGGATTACCAAAACGAGCCAACCATTGCAATGCTGTTTGACGCTGATCTTTATAATTCACTCCATAAATTTTCACCGTACCGGCTTGTTTAATATCCATTAAGGTCGGATGCTCTGCTCGACAAGAGAGACACCAACTGGCAAAAATATTTAGCAAGATAACATACCCAATTAAATCGTTATTCGTTATTGTCTGTTCAGGTGTTTGTAAACTTACTGCATGAAAATGCGGCAGTGGTTTATTTTTTAATGGCGATGGAATTTTATGCGGATCTTGCCCAAGGCCACGCCATAAAAAAATAGCGATAATTAAGAAAACGGTTAAGGGGATAAAGGTTTTAATTTTCATTGGCTGCTGTCTCCTTTAAGCGGTAACGTCGGTCACTCACTGCTAGCAAGCCACCCAATACCATGAGCAATCCACCTGCCCAAATCCAGCGTACAAATGGCTTATAATAAATACGCACCGACCAAGCACCGTGGGTTAACGGTGTGCCTAATGCGATATATACATCGCGAAAGATGCCAGCATTAATCGCCGTTTTCGTTACCGTGGTTTGTTGGTCAGCAAAATTATGTAGTTCAGGATATAAGGTCGCAATGCGCTGCTGCTTTTGGAAAATAGCAAAGGTGGCGCGAATGCCGCTGTAGTTGGGTCCTTGCAAAGTTGCCAAATGCGTAAAACGAAATTGATAGGGTCCTACCTGCGCTTGATCATGCAGCGTCATTCTAAGATTACGTTGCTTGCTATAGGCAGTCGTTAATGCCAAACCAATAACGGTTATTGCAACGCCAAGATGCGCAATAATCATCGCCAGCTGACTAGCGCTAATATGTTTTAATTTAACAGCCAAACTAAGCGTATGAAAAATAATCCAGCATGCCAAACCCACAACCAGTATTGCTAGCATGTGATACGGCTTATCCAACAACCACGGCAATAACAACGCAACCGCGCATGCAAAAATAAATGCACGCACGCAAGGCCACCATAGTTTTTGCCATGCCATGTGCTGCCAATAAAACAGCGGTCCAATGCCCATTAAAAATAATAACGGCAACATCATCGGCACAAATACACGATTAAAATACGGTGCGCCAACGGATAATTTACCGAGTTGTAAAATTTGCATCACCAGTGGATATAAAGTCCCTAATAAGATGGTAAGCATCCCAACAAATAATAAAACATTGTTTGCAAGCAATAGGGTCTCGCGCGACCAAAAACGAAAATAACCTGTATTAACTAAAGTGCGTGCTCGCCAAGCATACAAAGTTAATGCGCTGCCCACGACCAATAATAAAAACTTCAACATAAATAAACCACGCTGTGGATCAATGGCAAATGCATGCACTGATATTAAAATGCCAGAACGCACTAAAAAGGTGCCAAGCAAGCTTAGTGAAAAAGCCATCACAGCCAGTAAAACAGTCCAGGCTTTAAAAATATTTCTTTTTTCTGTCACAGCCAATGAGTGAATTAATGCGGTTCCCACCAGCCACGGTAAAAAGGATGCGTTTTCAACCGGATCCCAAAACCAAAAACCACCCCAGCCTAATTCACGGTATGCCCACCAACTTCCCAATACAATGCCAATGGTTAAAAAACTCCAAGCAATCATCGTCCACGGCCGTGACCAACGTGCCCATACGGCATCAAGTCGACCACTTAATAACGCTGCCATAGCAAAAGCGAAAGCGACTGCAAAACCAACGTAGCCCATGTATAACATGGGTGGATGTAAGGCTAAGCCAGGGTCTTGCAAAATAGGGTTTAAATCTAAACCTTGTGCCGGAACGTTTGGTAAACTACGTAAAAAAGGATCGGAAGTCGTTAGCAAAAACAAATAAAAACCGATTCCAATCCATGCCATCACTGACAATACACGCGCCAACATATCCAACGGTAAACGACGACTGAAAACGCTTACCAACCAAGTCCATAGACTTAAAATAAATACCCATAATAAAAGGGAGCCTTCATGCGCACCCCAAGCAGCACAGAGTCGATATAAAAAAGGTAAATGTGTATTAGAATGATTGGCCACATAGGCAACAGAAAAATCGTTGCTTAAAAAACAATAGATCAATGCTAAAAAGCTAAGACCTGCAAAAACAAATTGTCCCAGCGCGGTTGATCGTGCGACATTCATATAAGCGAGTTTACCTTGCATTGCACCCACTAATGGCAAACTGGCTTGTACTAATGCCAAGCAAAAAGCGAGTATCAAAGCGTAGTGTCCAAGCTCGGGTATCATCGATGATCATGTCCTTGTGGTTGACGCATAGCTGCGATGTTTGGTGGCCGGTAACTTGCATCGTGTTTTGCCAACACTTGCGTGGCGATAAATTCACCTTGTTTGTTTAAGCGACCTTCTGCCACAATGCCTTGCCCTTCACGAAACAGTGATGGTAAAACACCTGTGTAGATAACGAGGATCTTGGCGTGATAATCGGTTAACTGAAATTGCGTGGTTAATGAGTGCGGTTGATAATGCACAGAACCTTTGACAACCAAACCGCCCAAACGAAATTGATGCTGCGTGGATAAATGTTGTTGATACACTTGTTGCGGCGTCACATACAAATCAATGCTTTGGCGCAATGCAAGCAGCGCCATATAAACTGCAGCAGCCGAACCTGCGATTAAGCATAAAATAAAATACAAACGTCTTCGTCGAGCTTTATGCATCCACGGCTTCACTTTTTATCGTCTTAATGGATTTTAGATGGCGTCTTACTAAAAAGACCGGGATCAATAATAGCAATAACCCAATGGCATATGCTGGCCAAACATAAGCGGCGTAGTGTCCCATATGTAAAAAAGCAGAAAAACTATGAAAATAAACGTTCATGATCACCTCGCTAAAATGGCTTTTACCCATGTGGAGTGCTGTTCACGCTGCAACAATTCAACTCGCACTTTGTAACAAAGCAGCCAAACGTAATACAGCATAAAAGCAGCCAGCATCGCTAATAATGGATGTAACATACTCGCTGCAATCGTCGGTCGTGCAAATTGTAAAACCGTGGCGCCTTGATGCAAGGTGTGCCACCAATTCACTGAGTAATGGATAATAGGAATATTTACTAAGCCAACCAAAGTTACCACAGCACTAGCTTTTGCGCCCAGTTGCGCTTCTGGCATCGCAGCACGCATCGCCATCACACCGCCGTAAATAAATAATAAAATCAGCTCCGACGTCAAACGCGCATCCCAAATCCACCACGTGCCCCAGGTGGGTTTACCCCAAATTGCGCCAGTAATTAAAGTCATTACAGTCAGCAGCGCACCAATCGGTGCACTGGCTTTGGCAATCACGTCGGCTAACTTTATTTTCCAAATTAAATAAAACGCAGCGGCTACACTCATAACCGTATAAATGCTTAATGACATTATCGCCGCGGGCGCATGTAGATAAATAATTCGATACACATTACCTTGTTGATAATCCGCTGGCGCTAATAGCAAACCCGCTAACAAGCCATAAGCAAACGCGATAAAGCACAAAGTGCCTGCCCATGGTTGGATCGATCGCGCTATATTATAAGCGGTTTTAGGTGAGCCAAGTTTACAGATAAATGACCACATGGTTTATCCTTATGTATTAATCCCAATCCGTAATGCAAATGCGGTTGTCGCTGGCACCAAGGTAAGCGTCAAAATTAGTAATGCACCTAACCATAATAACTGGCCAGCGTAATTAAGCTGACTAGCAGCAGCGTTCGCAGCGCCTGCACCAAAAATTAAAATGGGAATATAAAAAGGTATGACTAATAAAGCGATTAAGAGGCCGCTATTTTTTAGTCCCACTGTTAGTGCATTAGCAATCGCGCCTAATAAAATTAAGCTCGGGGTACCTAATAAAAGCGTGGCAATTAATGCTGCTAACACAGAAATAGGCAAGTGATACATCATGCTGATCACAGGTGTGAGCACGATCAATGGCACTATAAAAACAAACCAATGTATGGCTAGCTTAATAAAAAGTTGTAGATTGAGTGATGAGTGGTTTAAGAGTAATTGTTCTAAATAACCATCGGCATAATCTTGCTGAAACAATTGTGGTAATGATAATAAACTCGCCAAACATATTGCCACCCAAATAACGCCTGGCCCTATTATCAATAAGGTTTTTGTTTGTGGGTTGATGGCTAATGGAAACAGTAGCGCCACCAAAATAAAAAATGCTATTGGAAAAATCAGTTCGGTGCGTTGGCGATAGCGTAATAAAAGCTCGCGTTTGCAGCTCTGCTGTATCAGTGAGCAAAGCTTCATGCGGCTGCTCCAAGTGCCACGGTTTGGATATTGATCGCATCAAGCTGTATGGGCTGATGTGAAGTGAATACAATGGATCCACCGTTGGCGATTTTTTGTTGGCATGCTTGTTGCAGTAAAGCGATACCCGTTTGATCGAGTGCGGCAAATGGTTCATCTAGCACCCACACTTGTTGCGCACTAAGCAGCAAACGCACGATAGCAACTCGTTGTTTTTGGCCTGGTGATAGTTGTCGACATAGCGTGTTGGCATAGCGACTCAAGGCGTAATTTGTAAGTACTGTTTTTAGCTGTGGTAACTGTTGCGTTGTAATTGTTGGGTTAAGCTGGATATTTTCCAGCACGGTTAAGTCGTCTTTGACAGCGTTTTTATGACCCAGATAGACATAGTCATTTGTTTTATCTGTCTGCCATGTAATAGCGCCTTGGGATATCGGCAACAAGCCAACTAAGCTGCGGAGTAATGAAGTTTTACCCGTGCCATTCTCGCCGGTAATTTGTAAGATAGTGCTCGCTATTAAACGAAAAGAAAGATCAGCAAAGAGTAGTCTACCCATCCGTTGGCAAGCAACTTGTTGTACCATCAGTACTGGTTTATCCATGTGCTTGTTTACTTATCCCTAACAATTTTTACCATCAATAAATAGCTAATCAACGCAGCGAGCAATCCAATAAATTGCCAGGCATCGCTGACGCCATAATAATTTAAACCAATCCCAATTGCGCCTAGGGATAATGATAATAAGCAAAGTAATAAGGTTGAGATGCTGCTATTGATACCGGCAACATGCAATACATGATGAAAATGATCACGACCAGCGGTTAAAGGTGACAAGCCTTTTTTGATTCGATATATCGACACGCTAATCAGATCAAATACAGGAAACGCTAAAATCCATAAGATGGTCATTGGTTTGATTTGATGGATATTACTTTGCGATAAATCAATCGCAAACCAAGCAATCAAAAAAGCAAGAAACGTGCTGCCGGAATCACCCATAAAAATTTTAGCGCTTTGGCGATTGGGCAAGCGGTAGTTAAAACTTAGAAACACCAATAATAAAACTGCAATAATAATTAATAAATGAATGTCATTGGTGCGGCCAAGTTGCAAACTTAACAATAATAATAAAGCCACTTGAGTGAGTGCCACCCCACCTGCTAAGCCATCTTGGCCGTCGATCATATTCATGGCATTAATAAAACCCACCACAGCAAGCGTGGTGAGCGGTACCGACCAAAGGCCTAATTGAATATCGCCTAAGAAAAATAAATTACCAAGGTTTGTGACAAGATGGTTGCCCCACACAATTAAAAATAGTGCTGCTAATAATTGGCCGACTAAACGTAATTTAGAGCCAAGCTCTTTAAAGTCATCAACGACACCCATTAATACTAATAAGGCGCTGCCAGCAAATAAACCGCGATACGCTTGCAAAGAAACATGCAGCGTAAGTAATGAAAAACAGAATCCAAAAAACATCGCAATTCCACCGATCAGTGGCACTGCATTGGCATGGTGCTTACGCCCACCAGGGCGATCAACAAAGCCAATTCGAAAAGCCAGTGGTCGTAGCAACCAAATACAAAATAAGGTGGCTGCAAATGCGACGATACTGCTTTTCACAATCTCCATAGAGGCTATTCCATGATTGAACAATGACCAGAATGATACCGGTAGGGTTTGGGACATGCAACTTTGCAAGGCCGGATAAACTGATCAAAAAAGTAACAAGCAGTAAGCGCCATCCCTGGCGAAAGTCCAAAAAAATCCTTCTTTTTGGAAATGGCATCTCCCGCTCAGCACAGTAGACGAGAGATGCCGTTGTTCGACTAGACGCTATGCCATATTAAACGCCGTATTAACTGACGACTAATCGACCGGGGTTATTTTTTAAAACGCGTTCAATCATTTTATTACCAATGCCTTTGACTTTTGCTAACTGATTCAGCGTTTTAAATTTTCCTTGTTGCTCACGGTACGCGACAATTGCAGCCGCTTTTTTTGCACCAATTCCTTTTAAAGTCGACAATGCTTCGACATCCGCCGTATTAATATTAATAGTTTGCGTATTCTGTGCCGTAGTGACATGGTGGGCGTGATGCTGTTTAGCGTGATGGTTTGCAGCAATGCAAGTTGATCCAACTGCCATTAATGATAACAGCGTTATCGTTGTGATTATTTTTTTCATCTTTATTCTCCTTAATTAAATTTGATGAATAAAGACGTAACCGTAAATTATTAAAATGCAGGTTTCAATATCGCGTAATAACTCGTTATGCCATGGGTCATGGTATATTATCTTGCAATATAAAAATTATGTAGGCATTTTTACTGGCTATAGTTACTAAAGGAGAAATTAGCCACTCCACAGTCATTTTGATATCAGTAAATTTTATGATGTCTCAAAAAAAGACATTAGGTGCGCGCTACATCTTAGACATTATGACATTATTGTTGTTGAAAACAAAAATTAGAGCTAATATACTCCTATCTTGTTAAGGCATCCAATTGCTTAAATAATTGATTTGGGTTGCAAATCAGCATTTATGTGAATAAAAATTCGACGGTACGTTTTCATGACGAATATTAGGGCAAATATCTAATGAAAAAAGTTGAGGAACACCAATTTAATGCACTATATGATCAATACTATTATTGTTTTGGTGTAAGCTATAAAAATGTCGTAACAGAATTTAATAATTCAACCAAAAAATCAAGAGCAGAAAACTATTATAAAAATTTAAATGAACAAGAAAAAAAGCTCTACTTTAAACGCGTTGAGAAAGTAGCAAAGCACTACTTAATTGAGACGAATGGCAATAAAAAATTTAATTTACCTGAGCTGTTAAAAGATGAAGGATATAACAATGATCTTTCCAACTTAGATTTAAATGGCAGGGACTTTTCTGGTGTTTATTTTGGCGGTACGAATCTTAGTGGCACTATTCTAGATAGCTGCACATTTTATTGCGATAGTGAAAAAAATGATTTTTACGATAACTTCTTAATTGCTGATTTCACCGATGCATCCTTTAACCGAACAAGTATGCGTGGAGCTGGAATTACATTTACAGGAAAAAATCTAAATATTGCTAACCAAACTTTCAATATAAATGAAGACGCGTACAATAATATTTATTTGAATGACAATCAGGCCACAGAAAGTATTAAAAGCAAATACACCAAAACTCGCCAAGTTAGCAAAAGCAAAGACATAACAAATTTTTTCATCGAAAATAAAACAGAAGATAACAAAGGTTGCAAAGGGATATTTCTCGATATGGATGATTCGGGACCCACATTATCTGAAAAGAAATCAAGCAAAAAGAAAAATAACACCATTCTCGGGAACGCATCGATACTAGAAAGTCAATCTATCTACAGCAAA
>CAYXLV010000060.1:0-9130 GCA_964465995.1 uncultured Coxiellaceae bacterium
GTTGATGTATGATGAACCGTTTGCTGATGTTTCACAAATCCCAACGTATTTGGTTGCAAAGTTGGCGCGGCAACAAGTCATCGTTGCATTATCGGGTGATGGTGGTGATGAATTATTTGCAGGTTATAACCGTCATCTCTGGGTGCCAGTATTAGCGAATTATTCGAATAAAATGCATTATCAAATGCGCCGGTCATTAATGAAGTTAGTGACGTTATTATCACCCAGGCTTTGGGATGGCGTGTTAAAACCCATGCGATCAGTATTGCCATCAACTTTAAAGCAGAAAAATCCAGGTGAAAAACTGCATAAGCTTGCCGCTTTAATGCAGCAACGTTCACCAGAACAAATGTACTTTAGCTTATTGTCATATTGGAAAAATCCAGAACAACTGCTCAATGGCGCCCATCATTCCGATATTGATTTTTATATTGATGAAGCCAATCTGCCATTTCCATCGCTGACGCGTAAGATGATGTACTACGATTTAAAACGTTATTTGCCTGGCGATATTTTAACGAAAGTTGACCGTGCATCGATGCGCGTCAGTTTAGAGGCGCGCTCACCATTTTTAGATCATCGGGTGGCTGAATATTCTTGGCGTTTGCCGCCTGCTTTATTAGCAAATAAACAACAGGGCAAAATGATTCTTCGCCAAATATTGGCGCAGTATATTCCAGATCACTTAATTAGTCGCCCAAAAATGGGCTTTGGCGTACCAATTGGTGCGTGGTTGCAAGGACCGTTGCGTGATTGGGGGGAAGCTTTATTAAATCCAAGCCTACTCAATTCGCAAGCTATTTTAAACATGAAGCTTGTGCGCAAAATGTGGGAGCAGCATTTAAAGGGGCGTGCGAATCATCAGTATCCGTTATGGACAGTATTGATGTTTCAAGCTTGGTTACAAAAATGGATGTAGAGTAATGAAAAAAATTGTTTATGTCATTGGCAGCTTAGATTTTGGAGGAGCTGAAAGACATTTGGTGCAGTTGGCGCAGCAGCTTGCCGCAAGAGGTTGGGTGATTGAAATATACACGCTGGCGGCGAAATCAAAAAATACATTAGCAGATCATCTTGGTGTAGATAATATAACGGTGAAATCACTGCCAAACTGGATGGCGCATCGCTTGATCCCCAGATCGTTGCGCATGGGAGTGAATTTTTTAAGATTATGGTGGTGTTTTTTACGACAGCCTACGGCCATTATTCATTTCTTTTTGCCAGCTGCTTACATAATAGGAATGCTTGCCGCGTTATTAGCTTTTTCAAAAGCGCCAAAAATTATGAGTCGCCGCTCGTTAAATCATTACCAAAAAAATAATACATGGTTAAAAAAATTAGAGTATCGATTGCACAAGAAAGTTGATTTTGTTTTGGCAAATAGTCAAGCGGTTTATGATCAACTGCATGATGAAGAAGGCTTGCCTAGAGAAAAATTAGATTTAATTTATAACGGCGTTGCTATTCAAAAATTTGCGAATACGGCTGCTAGAGCCGATAGTCGTAAAAAGCTTGGGATAGCAGAAAATGAAGTGGTTTTGATTATACTTGCTAATCTTATTCCCTACAAAGGTCATAATGATTTAATCACCGCACTCGCAAAAATCAATCCTCAATTGCAAAGACCTTGGCGACTACTTTGTGTTGGGCGTGATGACGGAATTCAGCCGCAATTGAATCAATATGCGCAATCATTAGGTATTGCAGCGCATATTAGTTGGTTGGGTGCGCAAAAAGAAATCCCAAGCTTATTAGCTGCAGCTGATATTGGTTTATTGTGCTCACATCAAGAAGGCTTTTCGAATGCAATTTTAGAGTGCATGGCCGCCAGTTTGCCGCTGATTGTAACGAATGTCGGTGGCAATGCTGAGTCAGTTGTTGATCAAGAAACAGGCTTAGTTGTGCCGGCACATGACCCATTGCAGTTAGGTGCTGCTATCCAAACACTAATCAATGATCCTGCAAGCTGCAAAGCTTACGGTATAGCAGGTTATCAACGTGTTAATCAGTTTTTCTCATTGGAGTCTTGTGCTGATCAGTATGAGGAATTTTATTTAGTGATGAGTGGACTTGTGCAAAAGGTATTGCCATGAAAAATATTTATGTTGTTTTCCAAAAAAATATGAGTTATTTAAATCCGTTACGTATCTTTGGCGTGATTCGCCGTAATGGCGTGGTTAAGCCGGTTAAAAAATTAATCGCGGTTTTTACGAATATTTTTTATGAATTGGTTTTTGATAAAATCTATCGGGTTGAAACGTCAAAAATAGTTGCAGTTAATGAGCTAGATATTCCCGCTGAAAATAAAAATACGAGTGTGCGCTACCGGCCAGTGAATTATAATGCATTACGCAAAGCGCTAAAGTATTTATCAAGTTGCATTGATGTGCGGGAAGCCAGTTTTTTTGATATTGGGTGCGGTAAAGGTCGAGCACTGGTGGCAGCCAGTCTCTATCACTTTAAAAATGTATTTGGTCTTGAGCTAAGTGAGAAGTTGGTGCAGCATTGTCGGCAGGATGTTGCAAAGTTAATTCAGCAGAAAAAGCTTGCAACAAACTTGACGGTGGTTTGTGGTGATGCCACGAGTTACGATTATCCTGCTAGCATTAATGTGTATTTTTTATATCAACCGTTTAGTGAGGCTATTTATCGTCAGGTATTAGCTAGAATCATTCGCTGTCATCAGCAGCCTATTTATATCTTAGAGGTAACGCCTAGGCGCCGTGCACTTTTTAAATCCTTTGGATTTACGCATGTTCATGCAATTGATGATGGGCTGGGTGATCCGCATACGATTATTGATATTTATAAGTATGACTCGAAGCCTTGCTAAGTCGCCTGGTGGTGATTTTTCTTGAGAGTTCATCAATAACGACCGCGCCTAAAATAATAATAAACGGCTCAAGCGGCAGCCGATAGCGTATCGATCCAATCGTCACCGAATGCACCGCCGTCAAATATAATGCCAACAATAAAATTGGCGCAATCTTTTGCCAATCCTCTTTTAAATACATCCCTAAATAAATACAACACAGCAACAACATCACCCCAAATGACAATAATGATGCCATGATGGTAAAAACATTTGTATAACTCGGTGCATACGGATACAAACGCCAAAACCGCAAAAATTTCACCATATCCAGCTTCACTACATGCCAAGGATTCGCTTCAATATACTGAATAGCGGCGCGCGTCAGCGCAGCATTTCTAGCAACAGGATCCTTGATTTGATCGAAGGCTTTAAAGTTAACATCGGCCCCGTCAATACCACCACCACTCTTATTCAGCGGATTATTACCAGAATATAAAACCACGCCACTGCCTAAATCAAGCCGCACAAAACTGCCAAAACGTTGATAATTATAGAGCCACCATGGGCTCAACAAAATGGCATACATCCCAAAGTAAACAGCCACCCACTTCAATCCTTGGCGCCAATGCTGTTTATGCACTAGTAATACAAAAGCTAAGATCAATAATGGATTTAATAAATCAGTTGTTGGTCGAATCAAAATTGTGGTCACTGCAATGATGCAACCCCACAAAAACTGCTGACGATAAAGAAAATAAAAACACAGCGTTAAGAAAAAAATATAACTGCTTTCAGTTAACCCAGAAATCGCATAAAAAATAAAAAACGGATAAATAGCTGTTGCTAGTGCTGCCCAAACCCCAACGCTATGGCGCTTAAAGAGTTGCAGCGCAATTTGATAAACCAGATAAATTGTGCCGGTTGAAAATAAACAGTCAAGTACAAGCTGTTTCCAGCCGCCGCCACTTAAATAGCTCATGATGGGATACAGCGGCATGACCGCAGGGTTGATGGATTCACCATGAAATAATTTAAGCCCTGAGGTGGTATACGCTGAAGCATCAGGAAAGTGCTGGTTTGGCACAAGCCATAACGCAAGCAGCCGTACTAAAAATCCAAAGATCAAAATATGCTGGATGGATAGTTTGGCAATTAAATTGTCATAGGTGGATGTCATGGTACCGCTCGATAGTTTTTGCGAAAAACAAACGATTTTTGTGCCATAAAATTAAAGCTGGCTGAAATCGCTGTAATAATGATAAGCGCTAAAAATGGATAATGGTGAAAAAAAGCATTGTGGTAAGTTAAATAGATAAAGCCAAATAAGTTGATTGATCCGGCAATAATATTAACACCAGTGTAGCGTAACCATTCACGCGTATATTGTTTGTCTTGCGAGCGAAAAGTATAAATACGATTTAACCCCCAGGTTAAACAAACCACAATGCTAAATGAACACACTCTTGCTAACGCCAAGCCAAGTTGTTGCCGCAGGGCATATAAAATAATCGTATCAATAATAAAGCTGACGCCACCAATAATAATAAAGCGCGTGAGTTCATGCTTAAATAAGCGGCGCATTATGGCAGTTTTCGCAGTTTGGGAAGGGTTAAATAATGTAAGTACTTTCTTTCACGCCGTGCACGACAAACGCTATCTAAAATTATTCCGCAAGTTAAGCTGATAAAGGCAAGCACCATAATGCCTGTCGTTAAAATGGCGGTGGGGATGCGGGGTACTAAGTGGGTTTTTAGGAAAGTATATATCAAAGGTATGCCTAAAATCACCGATAATAATGCAAAGCTTAAGCCAATCGCTCCAAAAAATAAGATCGGTTTGGTTTCTTTTAGCATTAATAAGATGCGCGATAAAATAATTACACCATCACGATAAGTGCGTAATTTGCTTACCGATCCTTCAGGGCGTGGTGTGTAATTGGTAGGCACTTCTGCTACTGGTAAGCGCAATTCTAAACTATGAATGGTTAATTCCACTTCGGTATCAAAGCCACGTGATACGGCAGGAAAAGATTTAACAAAGCGTTTTGATAATACACGGTAGCCAGACAAAATATCACTAAACTGCTTGCCAAATAAAAGTCCAACGACTTTATTAAAAAGTTGATTGCCAAAGCGATGTCCTTTGCGATGATCTTCACAAACTTCAGGTCGTGTGCCGACAATCATATCGAGGTTATTGTTTATTAAGGTATCGATCATGGTTAATGCAGATTGCGCATCGTGCGCAAGATCACCGTCAGCTAGCACATAAATATCGGCATCAATATCTGCAAACATGCGCCGCACAACATTGCCTTTGCCTTGCCGAGATTCTGCTCGAACAACAGCGCCGGCTTGTTTAGCCAGTTCAGCAGTATTATCAGTAGAGCAGTTATCGTAAACGTAGACAGTAGCGTGGGGCAGGTGGGTTCGAAAATCAGTAACGACTTGTTGGATCGTCGCGGCTTCATTGTAGCAAGGTAATAAAACAGCAATATTTAAGTGGTTTTCCATGTGCACGTAGTCATTTATTTTTATGGCGTCACTGCTTGAGC
Source organism: uncultured Coxiellaceae bacterium (assembly GCA_964465995.1). GTDB lineage: Bacteria > Pseudomonadota > Gammaproteobacteria > Coxiellales > Coxiellaceae > CAYXLV01. The sequence goes on from CAYXLV010000060.1 coordinate 5,370, forward strand.
AGTGTAATTAAATATGCTATTAAAGTAAAGATTTTCTCCAAAGGCACTAATTTGTTCAAATAATATCCAGGGAAATAAGCGTTGTTGGAAGCTTGCCAAAAAATTTTATTTATTGCGAGTGATGTGCATAAATTTAAGCATTGTCGTGTGCCAGTGGTTTTGGCCGCGCAAGCGCAAGGATTTGAAGTGTTAGTTGCGTTGCCAGCACATGCAACTGACTTATTGGCAAATGCCGAATTTCCAATTACAACGATTCAATTAGATAGCCGAACGATGGGTATAAAGGATCAACTGCAAACCTTACGGTCACTTTATCAGCTGATTAAAAAAACCAAACCGCATTATATTTTTCTAGATGGTATTAAAACAACTTTGTTAGGTGGGTTAGCGGCTCGATTTTTAGGTGTCAATAAGGTTGTTGGTTTGCTAACTGGTCTTGGTTATTTATTTACAACGCAATCTTGCAAAGCTATCTTGATGCGCACAATAACTAAACTCGGTTTGCGTTATGCCTTTTCCAAAAAGCAATACCAACTAGCCTTTCATAATCAAGATGATCGTGAGCTTTTTTTAAAACAAAAAATCATTGCTAAAAGCCAAGCAGTGATTATCAATGGGTCAGGCGTCGACATTAAAAAATTCACTACGCGCGATGTTACTAATGATGTAGTCACCATTATGATGATTGCTAGACTTTTAAAAAACAAAGGTATTAATGAGTTTTTAGCTGCTGCTGAGCGTATTCAACAACACCATCCTCAGCAAAAAGTAAGATTCGTTGTAGTGGGTGATATTGATGCTAATAATCCGGACGCTATCTCATCAGAAGAGCTTCACTATTTTATTCGTACCAACTTGATTGAATGGTTAGGTTATCAAGACAATATTCATACCTTACTCCCTAACGCCGATATCATTTGCTTGCCATCATACCGTGAAGGATTACCACGTGTGCTGGTTGAAGCGGCAGCCTGTGGTAAGCCAATTGTCACAACTGATGTGCCAGGCTGTCGTGCGATTGTGCGCCATCAATATAATGGACTAACGGTGCCAGTGAAAAATGCAACTGCGCTTGCTGCAGCACTATTGGAGCTTATTCAAAATCCGGCTACGCGTAAAACCATGGGGCAGCGTGGCCGTCAGTTAGTTGAAGAACAATTTAGTATGGAAAAAATTATCAAAGAGACATTAAGTGTTATTCGAGGTACACAATGACAAAAAAAGCCGTCGTGTTTGGGGGTAGTGGTTTTATCGGCAATCATGTAGTTGCTAATTTATTAGAGCAGGGTTATCAGGTTGTTATTGCTGATCAGCAAGCTAGTCAGCCATATTCTCACTTATGGCAAGCCTGTGATATTTGTGTATTTGATGATGTGTTACGCGCTAGTCGAGATTGCGATGTTATTTATCATTTAGCAGCAGTGCATCGTGATGATGTAAAGCCAATCCAGCGCTATTACCAAGTCAATGTCGATGGCACAAAAAATATTTGTCGCGCAGCTGAAAAAAACGGTATTAATAAAATTATTTTTACCAGCTCTGTTGCTATTTATGGTTTGCCAACAGGGCGAGTTGCTGAAGATTATCAACCGCAACCCTTTAATGATTATGGTCAATCAAAATGGCAGGCTGAGCAAGTGCTGCAAAAATGGCAGCAACAAAACCAGAATGCCAGCTGTGTGATTGTTCGTCCAACAGCGGTTTTTGGTAAAGGTAATCGCGGTAATATTTATAACTTAATGCACCAAATTGCCAAAGGTCCTTTTATTATGATTGGTGATGGCAATAATATTAAATCGATTGCTTATGTGGAAAACGTCGCGGCATTTTTAGTGTATGCATTATCATTTACTGAGGGGCTCCATCATTATAATTATGTGGATACGCCAGATTTAACGGTTAAGCAATTGGTTATGCAAATTAAAAATGCGTTAGGTGATGTGAATTCATCGTTTTTAAAATTGCCTCTATCGTTAGGTGTTTTAATCGGTTCGCTTTGCGATATGTTTGCATTTATTACAAAACGTACATTACCGCTAAGTCGTGTGCGAGTTAAAAAGTTTGTTGCTAATACGGTATTTTCAGCTGAAAAAGCGCTAAATACCGGATTTATACCGCCAGTCCCAATTGAAAATGCGCTTAACAAGACCGTTAGTGACGAATTTCTAAATTAATATCTATCAGTATAATTTACGTAGTTGACGGATTTCGTGTGTGGTGATAGTTTTCGAAGCCTTTATAACACACACCAAGGAATCTAATATGAAACGTAAACTCTTACTGCGATCATTGCTTATATCGCTCTTCACACTTTTCACTGTCAATATTGCATTGGCTAACCCAAACAATTCACCAGCGGATCAACCCTTAAATAGGCATCAAGGTTTTTATGCGTCTGCCAATATTGGTATTGGCGCAGGCGTTGGTCGTGACGATTACACGGGTGAGACTTTTGGTAGCCTGGATGGTATCGGCGGCTCTATTTTTGCAGGCTATAACTTTAATCCTTATTTAGGTGTCGAAGTTGGGGTTGCGCCAATGTCAATCGTTGGGGTTACCGCCGTTATTTATCATGCTGCGTTAGTGGGTACATTCCCACTAGGTGATCGTTTTATGTGGTTTGGTAAGCTGGGTGGTGCTGTATTTCATTTATCAACAACTATCCTGGGCCAACATTTTTCAGTGACAAATGGTTCATTTTTTGCAGGCTCTGGTATAGGTGTAGCAATTAACCGGCAGATTGCTCTAACACTTCAATACAATGCTGTTTTCAATAACACGCCATATTCTGGTGATGCTATTGGTTTACTCTCTATTGGTGCAAACTGGTATTTCAATAGTTAAAATAGCAGCATAACTGCTTTATTTTCTCAGTTCATTGCTAGTATCTTTGCTTTCTTCTAGATTAGATTGTGAAGATGCTGGCTTGGATTTATTCTGATTTTCAAGCTGCATTTTTTTAGGCTGAAAAAAACCTTCGGGATTGTTGGCCGCTCTTTTGGTATTGTTATTATTATCTTGGAAGCCAAATTTTTCTAAAATTTTCGGTAAGGCATCTTTTTGGAGAGAGCCCTCTGGCTGTAATCGTATCGCAAAAAAATAGTCTGGGTACTGGTTCATAAGGCTACTTGCTGCGAATATTTCATTTTCAGTGTCATCGAAAAAAAACCAGTATTTATTGGGCTTTTCACTGCCAGTATTTGCTTTTATATTCTCAGTAATTTTTTTTAAGATAACCTGACTTTTTAAAAAACGGCCTTCAGTAAAGCTGTCATTATCGACAAGTAACTTTTCTTTATAGTGATTTTCAAATGCTTGTTGCACAATATCTGTGGCGACAATGCTGGTATCATCATCTTTGACTTTTTGTTCGAGTTCAATTAGTTTTTTTCTTGCAGTATCTACCATGGTTTCGAAAAAATTTTTAGAGCTCTCAATCGTAGTGATTTCAATTTTTGCACCAAAATCTTTGATCGATTGCTTTGTTTGCTTAATTTCTTTAACAAGGCTACCTTTATAAGACTGGACTGATTGCCTTGAGGTTAATGCCGTATAGGTGATTTTATGTTTAGTTTTATTTCTTAAATTTTCAATAATAGTGTCAAGGTTGTCATTTAAAATTGTTTTCTTGAAGTATTCAGAGTATTCAGTTAATACAGTTGTGTTATCAATATCAAGCAAAGCTAAAATTTCAACAATAGATTTATACAGTTCATTAATTTTTTTTATAGCGGTATCTAACTGATCTAACCCTTCTTGAG
>CAYXLV010000061.1:0-9090 GCA_964465995.1 uncultured Coxiellaceae bacterium
GTTTAACAATGATTCAATTTTGCGTTGTTGGTAGTTTGCAATTTTTTGCGGATAAAATTGATCAAATGCTAAACGGAAGTTATCAAGTTTTTTTAAAATGGTGATACAGCTTAAGCCAGCTTGCATGCCTTCTAACATTAAAAATTCGAATAATTGTTGATCATTATAAATAGGAACGCCCCACTCTTTGTCGTGATAACTTTGATACAACGGATCATCGGTAACCCAAGCACAACGTTTAATCAATGGTGTTCTCCTGCGTGATTTTTGCGGTTGAATAAAAACGGTGGAGAGTATAACATGCCGAGAACGTTTCAGAAGCAAAATAACAAGGATCTTTTTTATGGATAAGCCACACACTGTGATTGCTGTACTTGAAGCCAAGCCTGAAAAGGCGCAAGAGTTAGAAACTGCGCTCAATACTGTAGTTGCAAAAAGTCGTGATGAAACGACTTGTCTTGAATATCGTTTACATAAAAGCATTGAAAATCCCTCACAATTTATTTTGTATGAAAATTGGGTGAATCAAGAAAAACATCAACAACAATTTACCAAACCTTATATTATTGAACTGTCAAAAAAATTGGCTGATTTATTAGCTAAACCGCATCAGGTTTTTATGGGCAGTGAAATTGTATGATTATCATTCGCTCTAAAGATGCACCGTTATCTGCTGAGTCAGATATTCCTAACTTATTAATGTCATTGCGTAGTAAAAGCTATGTTCAATTTTCGCATTATGCGGTGGCGGCTATTTTAAAAGTGGTGCATAACGATGAGATTATTTATGTCGGCGGTGTGAATGTTGAGGATGCGCAGCATAATCGTTTAAGCATGCATGCTGAACAAAATGCCTTAGCAACGATGCTAATGTTGCTCGGTGATCAAGTGAAATTTTCAGCTGCTTGGGTGATGGGTGCACCGGATTTTCTGCAGGCAGATTCTAATGATCCACTCGCTAAAAATTTTGCAGCACCTTGTGGGCATTGCCGGCAATTGCTGATTGGCTTTGCGGCGGAGCAACATGAGATACATTCGGTGTCTTTGGTTCAGGACGATAAGCAGTATCCCGCAATGCCAACCTTATTACCAGATGCTTTTAGTGAAAAAGTCCTTAATTCTAAGCCTATGCAAACGCCTGCATTTTTTAGCCAGCATGGTATTGCAACGCGAGATTTATTGGTGAAGGACGTTAGCATACAAGCTGCAGCAATATTACCGACGTTAAAAATGATTAAGCCGCATATTATTGAAAATAAATTTCGCACATCGCCGGTGCAAGCAGTGCTTTTGCAATTGGATAACGGTGCTTTTATTCCAGGTGCTTTAATTCAAGATATTGCTTTTTTAACAACAGATGCGATTTACACAGCGATTGGTCATGCGATAACGCGGTTTGGGAAAAAGCAGATGGTCGTTACAGCGGTGCATTTATTGCTGGATGAAACTGCTGATTTTGAAAAATCGCCTTTGTCTGGTGCGGAAATTGATGTTTTATTGATGGCGTCGGGTGATCAAGATATTCCACTGCATTGCTATACGCCTTCTGGGCGTTGTATTGAAACTTCGATTGGCAAGTCATTGGCGAAGAAAATTCCTGCGGTGATAGGTAATCAGTCAAATCTAGACCATTAATACCGCACGGTAACCCTCCTCGGTTATCCCGGGGTGCTTCCAACGTCATCCCGCGATTTAATCGCGGGACCCATGATTAATATCTAGATTGCGCGATCAAGTCGCGCAATGACAATGACTCTCATGATGACGATGACTCTAGCAATCACGATACTTCTGCTGCTGGCAGCCATGGATGCTGCTATTTTATAGCTTACCCGCAGCAACCGGCTCACCATATTTACGATGCACTTTTTGATAAATAGGCTCTTGGCATAAATTTTCACGCCATCGAATAAGATTCGAAAACGGCGTGATATCAAATTCAACTTTTTCAGCAGGATCAATCGTTGCAACAAGTGCAATATCAGCAATTGAAAATTGGTTATTCGCAAGATAATTATTGTCAGCTAAATGTTTGTCACAAACTTTCAGAAACCGTTTTAAAAAACTCGTGCCGGTTTTTAAGGCATTTTCATCAACAGGCTGATCAACCAATGGCGCTACAACTCGATTAAAGAGCAGCATTGTCATCGCCGAGCCAATATGATTGGCAATAAACGCACACCACTGATCAACGATCGCTTGCGGTTGCAGTGTTTCGGGATATAACGCCGATTGATGCTTGCGACATAAATATTTAACAATCGCATCACTTTCAAACAAAACAAATCCATCATCATCAATCACTGGAATTTTACCAACTGGCGTCAACGCTAAATACACCTCACTCCGATGCTCACCCTTGAGCAAATCAATTGCGACATATTCATATGGTAAGTCCAATGCATTAGCACACATCGCGACTGTATTGGTTGGTGGGGAAAATGGCATGCCATAAATTTTTAACATAAAGACTCCTTATTCACAGCGCGTTGCTTGGTTATTCATTAAGGTTGTCACCCGCCATAAGCTCACCGACGAGGTATAACCTTGGTAATACCAACCCCACGGTTTTTGTTGATTGAAACTACTCATTAAAATGCAAGGCGATGCAGTTATTAACCATGCGTGTGGATGTGACTGCGCCCACGCAGCCCATTGTTGTGCTGACAAGTGCGGTAAATCACCTAACACTTTATCGGCCTTAATTCCATGGATCACACCATAAACCGCAAGTGTTTGTCCTTGTTGTTGCAGTAATGCAGCTTTATGTAGCAGCTTCTCCGGCTGTTCGTTAAAGCGATTAAACGTTGGTGTAATCACGTCATACCACACAATTTGCAATATTAATAACGCAACAATCAAAGCGATGACTTGCTGCCAAAGGCTTTTAAAGTGCACCGCAAATAATCCTAGTGCAACAACCAGCAGTCCAAGCGGCCAAGCCAAAGAAATTTCTTGCAGAAAATACAGCTTTGCTTGCAATGGAAACCACTGATAAATCACCACATGTCGTAAAATTAACCACGCAACCGCAACGGCTAACAAAAATCCAGCCATCGGCCATTGATAACTACGCTTGTAAATCGGATCTTTTTGCGAATCCAAATAAAGCACTCTTGCTGCAAGCAGTGCAAAAATAGGTGTTAGTGGTAGCAAATAGTAAGGTTCTTTTTGTCCAAAAATATTAAAAACAAATAAGCCTATCGCCAGAATTAATAAACAAAATTTTTCTGGCAGTTGGGTTTGATATTTCAACCGACGCATTCCGCGCCACAACGGCCAATAAAACGACCAAGGCAACAACCAAATGGGTAAATGACTTAGATAAAATAACCAATCACGATGACGTGCATGAATATGGGTACGATGTAATATTTGGCCATATAAAATTTGCTGTGAATATTGTTTACCACCTGCCAGCATGGCTGGAATAATCCAGGCTAAGGTTGCCAATAAACCAAACATGCCAGCTAGTAACAGCATGCCAATCCAGTGAGATTTTTTTAGATGATTTAATGTATTCCAAAAAGGTAAAACCATCGCTGGCAGCAAAGCAAATAGAAAAATAATTGGCCCTTTTGCCATTACCCCAAAAGCAATACTCACTGCATAGGCAAACCATGCCCACTTCGCACCACGCATTGCAGCTAATAATGAGGCTAATGCGGTTAAAGTGAAAAAAATCAGTAATTGATCAACACGAATTTGTTTTGAAAAAAGCAGCCAATAATACGTCCCGACTAATAAGGTTGGTGCCAATTGCCATATCGTCTTATCAGTTGGCCAACATTGCTTAGCTAAAAAGCGCGTCATGATCACACTACCCGTTGCAAAGACTAGCGCCACCACTTGCGGCCACCAAGTGTTAAAACCAAACACCTTCCAACCTAAAACAAATAACCAAAATAACAACGGTGGTTTATCAGAATATGGATGTCCTTGCCGAAATGGCACCAAATAGTGGTGCGTAGTTAACATCTGTTTGGCAATTGCGACGTAAGTATAAGCATCATGTTCGGTATAACCGGGAAGTGTCGCTAAAAAGATAATGGCAATAATGCTCCAAACAATCACCCAAAACCATTGTGTTGCGGGGTTGTTTGCTAAGCGTACATCGTGCATTTTTATTGGACAGTCCTGTGGTGATCAAAAACTGCTAGCTATACTAGCACAGGATTAAAAGTGGCTTCTAGCCATTATTGTTTGGCAATAACTCGCTTCATGGGTTGTAAATTAATTTCTTCGACTACGCAGTTGGTTGGCATGGCCATCACCATGGCAATGGTATCGGCAACTTGTGTTGCGGTAATTGCATTGGCTTGATCAGGTCCAGGTTTAAAGTGCAGTGCATCGAAAAATGGTGTTGCTACCATGCCAGGGTTGACGACAGTGATAGCCACATCTGCTTGGTTGCATTCTTGGCGAATACTTTGCGCAAAGCCGCGTAATGCAAATTTAGAGGCGCAATATATGCTGCCCTTCTTTTGGCCAGTGAGTGCGCACTCCGAGGCAATAATAATGACTTTGCCGGTTTTTTGCGTTTTAAAATGCGGTAAAAAAGTTTTTATTAAAACTGCTTGGCTTAAAAAATTCACATTCATTAACTGCTGCATCTGGGTGACAGAAAATTGTTCGAGTTCGGCAAAATGACCGTAACCGGCACTTGCAATCACGGTGGTGATGCTTGGGTTTTCTTTAAGAATTAGTTTGAACTGTGCTTCACATGCATTGACGTTATTTAAGTCAATAGTATATGCGGTGTAGTTAGCATGATTGGGGTTGAACTTGCTGTGATCACGCGCGATGCCGATGACACGATCGCCTTGCGTCAATAATTTTTGCGCAATAGCTTTACCAATGCCGCTGCTGGAACCTGTAATTAGAATAGTATTCATAAGGGACTGCACTCAAATAATAAAGTTTCACTAAGATAGTTTTTTAAATACTCGGAGACAAAACCTTTCATAGCTTGTTCCGCAGCAGCGGTATAAGAAAAATGATTATCGCGTTTCACCAAGGGTCCGGCCAGTAATTTATCTTTTGGATAGAGCTTGGTTAAGCGTTGAAACATTTTCGCGGGGAAGCGTAAAGGTCCAATGCTAACCGAATGAATGTGTGCGGGCTTTAAGACGGCAAACAATTGATCGATTAGCTCTCGGTATAAAATTGCAAAATCTTCGGTATAAATCAACGGATCAAAACGCAAACCGATTTGCCAGCCCTGCTCGGCTAATTGTTGCATTGCTTGGATACGTTTCCTCACTGGGGGAACTTTGTGTTCAATGGTTTCTGAAATTGCAGCGGGTGTAAAGCTAAATGCAATCACGCAGTTATCGATGGGTTGATGCTTGGCAAAGGCTTTTATATTAGCGCTCTTGGTGCGACATTCTAATATCGCCCTACTCTGTTTTGCAAAAAAAGGCAGGAAATTATCTAAAAAATGGGTGACCGGTTCAAATGCTAATGAATCACAATCATATCCGGAAAAGAAATACGCTGGCTCATCGACTTGCTCGACCGTATCAATAATACTTTGCATAAAGTCTTCATAGTTAATAAACAGGACATAGTTAGCACTGTTGTACATGCCTTGCAAAAAACAGTAACGGCAATCGTATAAACAATTTAACATGTGTGAAAAATAATAATTTTGTTGGCCACCGATGCCAAAACCTTCTGGGGTTGGTAACACCAAACGACCGGTTTTTTTGGCGAGGATTAAGGCGGGTTTTTGTTTTTGAATTCTGAAATTTTGTGATTTTGGATTAAATACTTCGCCGTAATGTTCACACTCGATAATATGCGCCTGTTGACCGACGCGCTCAATAATACGTTGTGCGCGTGGATGATCTTTAATGGATTTTTCGATATAAATAGTTTGCATCGTTTAAACAGCCTGTAGTGCGACGGATAAGGTGATTAATACCTCTTTTGCCGAGCGTAAATCGGCGCAAATTTCCCAGATATTGGCTTCGGCATGTAAGGCTTGCCAGCGTCTTAATAACTCATTCAGTTCATGTAATTGATAGCGACTAAAATGCCAGCGTTTGGAAAAAGCGGTGAGTAAATGTGGATCAATACGCTGCTTGGCTTCTGTTGATGATAATTGCCATAACGCTTTAACGACGGCTGTTATTTCAGGAAGTCTTGATTGAATCAATTCAGTGACTTTGGTTTTGGTAATTTGTGCTTGGGTTGCGGCATCGTAGTCTGAAATAATTTTTAATACTTGAACTTGTTCTTGAGTGACGTGTAAACAAGCCGCTTGCCAGACACCAGCAGCTTCCATATCGACAATGCCAGTTGGTGGGAGTGTGGTTTGTGGTTTGGGAAAGGTGGTTAGAGTTGCTTGGGTTATTGTTGGTAAGTAAAACGTGCTGGGATACCAGGATTTTGCAGTTACTGCATCATGGATTTTATGTGCAATGACACAGTCTCCCACTTGATATTCGCGTCCGCCTGCGATTCCAATATTGAGATAGCAGGCGTAATCATGTTCACCAGTAAAAAGTTGTAAATAGCTAACCGCTGCGGCTGCTTTGATTGCGCCGATGCCTGAGACAACTAAAGCCATGCTGCGATCTTGATTACAATAGAGTGGAAAAGGCGCTACGGTTGGAATTTTTTTTAATTGGAAAAAATCAATGATGGGGCGTGCTTCACAAGCTAGTGCAACAACGAGATTAAGTTGTTTCGGTGATGGGATAGCGTTGCAATAGTTTTTCATAGTTATGAATATCACTGAGTTTGCCGCGTTTTTTAGCGCCGGCACAATAAATCGTTATTTTTTGATGCAGCATCGCAATCGCTGCCGCACGATCTTCGGGTGACAATGTATCATATTGCAGAATTTTTGCTATGGCGGCGATTCGAAAACGGTCCATTCCCCAATGCTGATGTGATAGTTGATCTGCATGGCCGCCGTATTTTAGCGTGAGTGCATCTTCAAGATACAGTACTGGATAGCGTGCGGTGATGCGCAGCCAAAGGTCATAGTCTTCGCAAGCGGGCAAATTTTCATCAAATAGCCCAACATCTGCAAATACATCGCGATGAATGAGTACGCTTGATGGTGAGATGCGACATAGACTTAAGCATTGTTGAAAAATCCAGCCGCCGTATTTTTGATGTTTGCGCATTTGATTGACGCGCTTGCCATGGCGATACCAAATTTCGTTGGTGTGACATATTTTATACGTAGGCTGTTGCTGTAATGCTTGTAATTGCTCGGCTAATTTATTGGGCGTCCATGCATCATCCGAGTCTAAAAAAGCAATCCATTCACCGGTGGCTTGTGTAATACCGTAATTACGCGCGCGACTTACACCGGCATGTGCTTGGGTTAACAGAGTGAGATTTGGGTAAGCTGCCTGCAATGTTGCTACGGTATCGTCAGTGGAGCCATCATCCACAATCATCAATTCAATGTTTGTATAGTGCTGTGCATACACCGTATCAATCGCGCGTGTCACCCACTCACTGCGGTTATACGTTGGGATAATAACGCTAACAGTCGCTTGCAATGGATTAGCAACAGAAGTGTCGGTTGCCTCCCAGTAATGGTCTTCTAGCCTCTTCGTCATCTGGATCACGCTGCTGGAAAAAATTCGTTATTTTTTGGCGCGTTGTGCTGGCTTTTGCTGATACTTTCGTGAATATCTCACCTCCTGTTTCAACGGCTTCTGCGAACCCCGGCAAGGTGGTATGGAAATTACCAATTGCGTTTGGCAGGCCGACTAATAGATAGGCGACTACCGCAATTGGAATTCGATACTTCAGCGGTAAGTTGGCGGCTGTTGAAGTTGAATCTATTTTATCTGCAATATATTCAATTAACTTTAATAAGCCAATAGTTGGCAATAAGCTATGTAAGAAAGCCGACGGCGCTAAGGCGATACGAGTTTTGTACCCCACTTCTTTGACGTCTTCGGCTTGTATGCTAAGTGATGCATGATCATCTAAAATGCTGGCGTTAATTTGAGTCAGTAGTGAACGCATTTCTGTTATGCCCTCAAAGTATGTGACTAAACCAGCCATCAAAGCACGTACCGGAATTTCAATCCAAAATGTATTGCAGTTTATGGCTTTTAAGAATAAGTGTGATGCATAAAAACCTTGAATGGGGTGGCCGAGGAAAATACCGGCTCCTGCATATAAAGAATAAGCAAGCTGTGTGTATTCGCGTTTTTCTATTAAGCGAGCAAACAGTTTTTTAATGCCAACTGGGTGTGAATGGTGGAAGTGATGCAAGATATAATTGCCAGCGCCATCAATACTACCGGCTAGTGCAGCCAGTGCCATTGCGCCTTTGGAAGGCAGTCCGATACTTTTAAAGAAAAAATACGACCCTGCATAGGATGTCATGCTAAAAGTACCGGTGATAGCAAAAAATTCTCCGGTTTCTGTTAGCATGCCGTGTTGATGAGAGTGCTCAGTTGATAACTGTAGTTCGCTGGGTGTTTCGGGAAGGGGTTCGATGCGTTTGCTCTCTGAATTATCTTGTGACTTGCCCCAGTAGAAGGCCATGGTCCAAATTGTTGGGATGACTAGCATGGTGGCTAATGCGAATGAGGACCAGTTTTCATCGCTATAACCTTCGGTGTACTCATCAGAGTCATTAAGCAAATCATAAAGCACTAGTCCATTACCGGCTGATTCTGCGAACCAAAGCCCTAAAATAAAAATGGCTCTGGCAAGGGAGTTATGGCTAATTTTGCGGCCCATGGATTTCATCATTTCTAAAATAATTCCAAACATTGTTTACCTCTACTTTGTGCTTTTGCCGGACAGTATTTTTGGTCCGATTTGTTGTTGGAGAAAACTACTATAAATGAGAATGATTATCAATATCATTTAGCATATTTTGTATTTAATTTGAACGAGTTAAATGCAAGATTAAGACAGCATTAAATTGGTCATTATGCAGAGCAGTTGTCTCGTTTTATTGCTTGGCATTGTACATGACTCAACTTAAGGAATTCTTAGTTTGGAAATTTTTTTGTTTGACGACGAGAGTCGTCCATCGTAATTGCGTCGTCATTGCGCGACCTAATCATTACCCACAAGTCAGGAAAGCAAATTTGAAATTAT
>CAYXLV010000062.1:0-8938 GCA_964465995.1 uncultured Coxiellaceae bacterium
ATACAACGGTGTCGTAAAAGAAAACCATGCTACCAAGTGTGAATCTGATAAAACACCGCCAAAAATAGGGCCAAATACAAAACCCAATGAAACAGCTAACAAGATAAAACCAATATTACGAGTTTTATTTTCCTCGGTACTTACATCCACAATAGCAGCCTGTGCAATTGGCTGACTGCCCGCAGTAAACCCAGCAACAATACGCCCAAAAATCAGTAAAGTTAAACTGTGAATAATAATCGCAAACGCAGAAAGAAAATAACCGATAAAGGCACCAATTAAGCAAATCATTAAAGATTTTTTTCGCCCAACAACATCCGACAAATCACCCAAAATAGCCGAACCAAAAAACCAACAAATCATAAAGATGCCGACGGTTAAGCCATATAAAAAATCACGCAGCCCCATTGACACGGCAACCGGTAAAAAAGGGGTGGCTGGATTAACAATAATGGCATTCAATATCGGAAAAATAAGCCCCAAACCCATTCCATCAATAAACAACACTAGGAATAAAGGCAGCACTGGTACCAAAGATTTGTCACTAGACATCGACGGATGACCTCGTTTTAAAGAATTTTCAGGCATTATAACCAGCCCTCCATATTACAACAGTCGTAAAAAACACTTATTTTAAGCGCATAAATATAAACAGTACTGCAAAGTACTGGTTGATTTTTCCTTCAGCAATTTCCACGTGGGTGGCAACTCCAACGGATCTTGCATTTTTTCGGTTTCCACATAAACCAAGCCATTTTTTTTGATTAAATGATGCTCATTCAACCACCAAGCAGCTGCAACCGCTAAATTTTGATGATAGGGAGGATCTAAAAAAACAATATCAAATGCTTGATGAGTTAATTTTGGCGCAATCTCGGCATAATCACTTTGGATAAACTCACAGTGAGGCGTTTGGATTTTCTTGGCATTATCCTGCAAGGCACTAATCACCTTGGGGTGATTATCAACAAACGTCACATGCGCAGCCCCTCGAGATAAGGCTTCAAAACCTAAGGCACCACTGCCCGCAAATAAATCAAGGCAAACAGCACCTTCGACATAATCCATTAACCAATTAAATAGAGTTTCACGTAAACGATCATGTGTTGGGCGCAAACCCAATGTATCAGGGAACTGCAATTTACGGCCACGCCATTGGCCTCCAATAATCCTAACTTTATTTTCCATCATCCTTAAAAACCGGTTTTTGGTCCTACGAGTACGACCAACATATCCTTAGGTTGCAGTGTTTTATTAAACGCTTGTTTTATTTGTGCCAAAGTGACCTGACTCACGTGTTGACGATAATGATCAAGAAAATCCAGCGGTCGACCATAAACTGCCAAGCTGGTAACGACATCAGCAATTTGTTTATTGGTAGAAAGACTCAACGGAAATCGACCAATCATATTTTTTTTGGCAATCGTCAATTGCTGCTGATTGGGTCCATTCTTTAGAAAATCTTTGACGATGGTTTTGACAATATTCAGTGTGGTATTGGCCTGATTGGCCTTGGTTTGTAGGCTAATAACAAACGGCCCTCGGAAAGGCTTTGCCGAAAACTGACTAAACGCAAAATAAGCCAAACCTCTCTCATCGCGCACTTGTTTATATAAAATAGAAGTGCTTTGTAAACCACCTAATACCGCATTACCCACAAGCAATGGAAAATAATTCGGGTTGTTTCGAGTAATGCCAACCTGCCCTATCATAATCGAGGTTTGTTTCGTCGGAAAATCAACATGAATATGCTTACCATCCTTAAGAGAAACCGCCTTGTTAAGTTTGGGCGCCGGAACTCCGGTGGGTAATTTTGCTGTTATTTGTTTAGCAATCTGTTGTGCTTGGCGACGCGTAATATCACCCACTAAAATCACATAAGCATTTTTTGCCACATAAAAACGTCGATAAAAATCCAGTAATTGCTGACGCGTAAGGGCTGCCACGCTTTGCAAATTACCTTCAGGTGCATGCGCATAAGCGGTGTTGGCATATAGGTTTTTAAAAAAAAGTTTTTTAGCCACCTCAAACGGATTTTGCTGCTCAACTTTTATAGATGCCATTATTTGGCGCTGAACTCGCGCCTCGGCCTGTTCTGGAAATGTTGAATGCGTTAATGCATCACTAAATACCGCCAATGCTTTATTTAAGTAATGCTTATCGGTTAACGTGCGCAGCGTCACCTGTGCAACATCACGATCCAAACCATCATCCATAATCGCACCCACGGTATCCAACGCTGTCGCAATTTGATTCGCAGAGCGGGTTGTCGTGCCTTGTTGAAACATTTGATTAACAAAATTAGCAACCCCCAAGTGTGAACCATCATAAGCAGAGCCGGCTTTAAATGCGACACGAATATCCAACATCGGTAGCTCTGGTGCACGCACAAAATAGACTTTTGCACCATTTGCAGTTTGCCAATGTTGAATATGTAAAACCGTTTTTGGACTGGCCGTCACTATTGACACCGACATCAGCAATAACAAAGCTAAACAAATTCGGCTGACTTTTTTCATAACAAGCTCCAAAGTAATTATCCTTATGACCGCGGAGCTGCTTTTGCAGCGTCGGTAGTTGATTCGGTAACGGGTTTTAAAATAGCAATGGTTAAACGTGAGGGGACAAAATACAGTTTTGCAACAGCTTGAATTTGTTCGGGCGTCACTGCTTTTACGCGCGCAACATATTGATCACTCACCCGCCAAGATAAACCAATCATCTCTGGCGTTCCCAAATCGAAAGCTTGATACATCAGCGAATCACGCTGATAAACATTGGCCGCAATCACTTGCGCCTTCACGCGCTCCAATTCTGGTTGCGTTACTAAAGTGGTTTTTAACTGCTTTAATTGTGCCAAAATAGCGCGCTTTAAATCTTGCACGGTGTGGCCACTACTTGGAATACCGCTTAAGCGAAATACGCCACTGTGCAATAAGAATGGTGAATAAGAAGCCCCTGCACTCACGGCAACTTGTTGACCACGCACTAAATACCGTGCAAAACGCGAACTGCTGCCCGCATTTAAAATGTAAGATAAAACTTCTAACGCATACGGCTGCCAAGCTTGTTTTGCAGTAGCAATTGATGGCACGTTATACCCCATCAATAACCAAGGAAGTTTTGCATTGGCATTAACAGTCACTTGGCGAACTCCTAATGAGCTCGCTTCAGTGCGTGGTTTTAATTGTGGAATATTTGTCGCTGGAATTGCGGCAAAATATTTTTTGGCCAGCGCAAAGACTTTATCAGGATTAACATCACCCACAACAATAATAACGGCGTTATTAGGTGCATACCACTTTTGGTACCAACGTTTTAAATCAGCAAGTTTCATGTTTTTTAAATCGGTCATCCAACCAGCAATAGGATGATGATAAGGATTATTTAAAAATACTGCTGCATTAAACCGTTCCCAGGTTAACGCTTGCGGATTATCATCAATACGCATCCGCCTTTCTTCTTGCACTACACTTAACTCTTTTTTAAATACAGCTTCCTGCATAGATAAATTTCGCATGCGATCGGCTTCCAGTCGAAAACTAATGGCTAATTTATCTGCCGCAATGCGTTGAAAATACATGGTGTAATCAGCCGTCGTAAATGCATTTTGCACACCACCATTTTCTGCAATGATTTTATCAAACTGCCCCGGACCGATATCTTTTGTGCCGCGAAACATCATGTGTTCCAAAACGTGTGAAATGCCAGTAATGCCACTGTGCTCATAACTTGAGCCAACTTTGTACCAAACAGATGCTAAAACAACCGGGGCACGTCGGTCGACTCGAACGATAATTTTTAAGCCATTTTTTAATTGATATTCTTGGGTGGTGGGAGTTTTTGCGAAGGTAAGAGCGGGGAGTAACAAGAGTAGTGCTAAAAAAATTCGGTGCATAATGCGGTCCTCTTACCAAATGTGATTATTTCATGATATAGTCCGTGGCGAATATTCTACTGGACTTATGGCTAATGCACCATGCTTAAATTTCTAAAAAAACAAAAAGATGCAGACGATTCACAACCACCAAAAAAGTCATGGACCGCGCGTCTTAGCCAAGGTTTAAAACGCACCCGCAGTCACTTCACCGATAAATTATCCAATTTAGTACTTGGCAAAAAAACGATCGATGATGAATTATTCGAAGAATTAGAAACTATTCTCTTGCTTGCTGATGTGGGTATTGAAGCGAGTGAAAAAATATTAAAAAATCTCACCGCTCAAGTTGCCCGCAAAGAACTCAATGACCCTGAAGCATTAATCACTGCATTAAAAAATCAACTCACTGATATGCTCACCCCCTACAGTCAACCATTAACCATCAATCAAGCACCCTTTATCCTTTTAATGGTCGGCGTTAACGGCGCCGGCAAAACAACAAGCATTGCAAAAATCGCCAACTATTATAAGCAACAAGGTAAAAAAATCATGTTGGCTGCTGGCGATACTTTTCGTGCCGCTGCTGTTGAACAACTACAAGTATGGGGTGAACGCAATGATGTTCCTGTCATTGCACAACACATCGGTGCTGACAGCGCCTCAGTTATTTATGATGCGGTTGAAGCAGCAACGGCAAGAAAAGTTGATATTTTAATTGCAGATACCGCCGGTCGTTTACACACCCAAAATCATTTAATGCAAGAATTACAAAAAATTAAACGTGTTATCACCAAATTAAATCCCGATGCGCCACACGAAATTATGATTGTGATCGACGCTACAATGGGGCAAAACGCTCTTAACCAAGCGCAACAGTTTCATGATGCCATGCAACTCACCGGCATTACTCTCACAAAACTGGATGGCACAGCGAAAGGCGGTATGGCATTTGCCATGACCGAACAATTAAAACTACCGTTGCGCTTTATTGGTGTTGGTGAACAAATTGATGATTTAAAACCTTTCGATGCCACAGAATTTGTTAATGCACTTTTCAGCTAAATCTGTTGATTTTGTTTTTTTAGTACAACAAATTTAATTTTTTGCAGCAGGACAAAATCTAGATTCTCAAGACAAGATTCTGTATTCTTAGCGGTATCCATTGGCCTTTTCAAGGAATCACATGATCGAATTTGACAGCGTTAGCAAAAGTTATGCCGGTTCCCACGCTTTAAATAATATTAATTTCCATTTGGGCTCCGGTGAAATGGCTTTTCTAACAGGTCACTCTGGTGCAGGCAAAACCACGCTATTAAAGTTAATTATGTTGATCGAGCGCCCAACTCGCGGCCAAATTTGCATTAACGATCGCAATCTGAGCCGCCTCTCGCAACGCCAAGTTCCTTACTACCGCCGCAATATCAGCATGATTTTTCAAAACCCACAAATACTTCCCAATCGTAACGTCTTTGAAAATGTGGCTTTGCCACTGATTATTGCCGGCTATCAATTGCCCGAAATAAAAAAACGCGTCCGTGCCGCATTGGATAAAGTCGGTCTGCTGAGTAAAGAAAAGTCGGCGCCGATGGCACTATCGTGTGGTGAACAACAACGTATCGGCATTGCACGTGCCATTGTCAATAAACCATCAATCGTATTAGCCGATGAACCCACTGGTAATCTTGATCCAGAGTTATCACTGGAAATTATTCGTCTATTTGAGGCTTTTAATAATGTGGGCGTAACGATTTTAATCGCGACACATGACTTATCTTTAATCGCTCCGCTGAATCATCGGATTATGACGTTAAAAGGCGGACAACTCATCAATAGTGGAAACGACGATGCGTAATGAAAATAAATTAAACCCACTGTTTTATTTAATCGTCTGTCACTGCCGCAGTTTATTTTTTAGCGTGGGCGAATTAATCCGCGCGCCTTTGGCAAGCCTAATGACCATCGCAGTGATTGGAATTGCTGTGGCCTTGCCAGCCGGCTTGCTGATTTTGCTGGAAAATTTTCAAGACATCAGCCAACACTGGAACGCCAAACCCAGTATCTCACTCTACTTAAAACAAAACACCACACCCGCAACGGTAAAACAACTCACGGCTGATCTGAAACGCGTTAATACAATTAGTCAGGTCAGCTATATCTCGCCCGCCGAAGGTATGGATCAATTTATTAAAGCAACTCAATTTGGCAAAGCCCTCTCCAGCTTGCCCGATAACCCACTGCCACCTGTTTTGGTGATTACGCCTAACGCCCAAAACAGCTCACCACAAGCACTGCGCAAATTATTCGATTACTTAAAAGCATTGCCGCAAGTGAAGCTTGGCACCTTGGATATGCAATGGATTCAACGATTAATTTACATTATCGAATTCGGGCAACGCTTCACTTATGCATTAGCGCTTTTATTTGCGATCGGTGTTTTGCTTATTGTTGGCAATACTATCCGCTTAAATATGCAATCACACCAACAAGAGATTACCGTTTTAAAACTGGTTGGCGCGACCCACGGCTTTATTCGACGCCCCCTACTTTATCGCGGCGCATTATATGGCTGCTTTGGCGGCATCCTCGCTTGGGGGCTCGTTAGTTTATTGTTGTGGTGGTTATCAAATCCAATCAATGAATTAATTGGCAGTTATCAAAATCACTACACCTTGCAAGGCATGCCACTGACGACAGGCTTGAGTATTATCTTAATCAGCACCCTGCTGACACTAGTGGGGTCATGGACAGTCATTCGGGCTTTTTTAATTGCACCCGAAGAGTAACTTCCCCCTTGAAATAAGGGGATTCGCCCATATATAGCAGCTAATCTAATGATTTTATTTTGTTTTTTCACGTATAGCCTCCAGCGAAAAAGCGCGGTAAAATGAGCTCAGTTGGATGCATTTTCACCAAAAAATTGGTATAATAATGACCAAAAATACGCAAAAAACACCAAAAAAGAGTTATTAACGTATGAGTACAGAGCTAGCTTGTCTGCAAAAGACCTTATCCACCGGCAGTATTGGTTCCTATATCCACTGGACCAATCAAATCCCTATGCTAAGCCTTGAAGAAGAGCAATCCCTCGCCACCCGCCTAAAAACTCATGATGATATTGAAGCCGCCCGCCGTTTAATCCTATCCCACCTTCGCTTTGTGGTGAAAATCGCTCGCGGTTATAAAGGCTACGGTTTAGCAGAAGCTGACTTAATTCAAGAAGGCAACATTGGCCTAATGAAAGCGGTTCGCCGTTTTGATCCTGAAGTTGGTGTGCGCTTGGTCACTTTTGCAGTGCACTGGATCCGCGCAGAAATTCACGAATTTATTTTACGCAACTGGCGCATCGTTAAAATTGCCACAACGAAAGCGCAGCGCAAACTTTTTTTCAATATCCGCAAAGCCGCCAAAAAACTAAGCTGGTTAAGTGATAGCGAAGTAGCAATCGTTGCGGAAGAACTCAACGTCAAACCCAAAGAGGTACGACAAATGGAAATGCGCTTAAATGCGCACGACCAATCATTCGATGCGGTGTATGACGATGACAGCGATAAAGACACCAGCAGTTGGTCTCCCGCTGCTTATCTAGAAAGCAGCAGCCCCAATCCCGAGCACCTGCTCGAGCACCAAGATTGGAACAATAATCAAGAGAAAAAATTACAGCATGCACTATTGGCTTTAGATGACCGCAGTCGTGATATTCTCCACAAACGTTGGTTAGACGATCAAAAGGCAACCTTACATGACTTGGCCGCCGAGTATAACGTTTCCGCTGAACGTATCCGCCAACTTGAAAAGAACGCCATGCAAAAATTACGTCAAGCGATTGCGCAATAAGCCGCCAAACAACCGCATAAGACTAGTCATTTCTTTGGCAAAACGTTATAGTGATGCCACCTGTTTGTTCAATAAAAGGAATGTACTGTGAAAAGATTATTACTCTCAATCTCTACCGCTCTCATCATGTTAACTAGCGTCACCTTTGCCGCAGAACCCACCACCAACAACGCATTTACTCCTCAACAAAAACAAGCCATTGAAAAAATTATTCATCAATACTTAGTTAAAAACCCCAACGTCTTAGTTGAAGCGTCACGCTCTTTACAGCAACAACAAATGGCAGAAGCTGAAAAAGCCGCCTTAGGAGCTATCAGCAAAAACAAACAAGCACTTTTTGCCAATCCGGCAACACCCAGTGTTGGTAGCCAAAATCCACAAGTCGTGTTAGTCGAGTTTTTTGATTACCAATGCGGTCACTGTAAAGCGATGAACGACGTCATCCAAAAGTTAGTGAAACAAGATTCCAATTTAAAAGTGGTCTTTAAAGAGCTTCCAATTTTTGGAGCCAACTCACGCTTCGCGGCAAAAATGGCTTTAGCTGCTGCAAAACAAAACAAGTATTACGAATTTCATGACGCTTTATTAGCCGCGAAAAATCCATTAACCCCAGCCAAGGTTAAAGAAATTGCGAAAAAAGTGGGCTTAAACCTCAATCAATTATTGGAAGACATGAAATCAAAAGCAATTAACGATCAATTGCGTCAAAATTTCCAATTAGCTCAAGAATTAAAATTAGTTGGCACACCGGCATTTGTGATTGCCAATAAAGATTTTTCAAAATTTAAATATGTGCCTGGTGCGACGTCCTTTGATAACTTGCAACAGCAAATTAAAGCGGTTGGTAGCAGCGATAGCTAAACCACTAATGAAGATGCAACGCAGGAGTGATTCATTCACTTCTGCGTTTTTTTATTATTAACGATCATGAAAAATAACAAACCCACATTCCAAGATATTATTTTCCGACTCCAAACTTTCTGGGCCGAACAAGGTTGCGCGGTATTGCAGCCGTTTGATTTAGAAGTTGGTGCGGGTACTTTTCACCCGGCGACGTTTTTACGCGCGATCGGCCCCGAACCATGGCGCTGTGCTTTTGTGCAACCATCACGCCGTCCGACCGACGGTCGCTATGGTAATAACCCGAATCGCACGCAACATTATTATCAATTTCAAGTCGTGATTAAGCCATCCCCTCACGATATTCAACAACTGTATTTAGAC
>CAYXLV010000063.1:0-8912 GCA_964465995.1 uncultured Coxiellaceae bacterium
TGCATGATATGGTGTTGGCAGTAAAAATAAGACTTGTGGGTAATGATTAGGTCGCACAATGACAAAGGAGGTTGCACTATGACAGTGACACTTCCATTAGTGATCATACTGCAAACTATTTTTACAACGTGTTTCTTGTTGCTGTTGCAATGCTTTTTTATATTCTAATTTAAAAAATAAATACAATTCATTTCGTTTGGGGCGATGCAGTGGCTGCTTATCAAAACAGGCCTCAACGGTGGCTTTAACTTCCTCGCCAGGCAATTGGCCATATGTAAATGAACCATGATTACACCATTGTGGTGGGTCAACCTGACCGAGCAGCTCGGGGCTAAAGTTTCTGGACAGTTTTTTTCGGGTAAGTAACTCATAAGCCACAACACCAAAACTAAACACATCAACGGCAAAATTATAATTTTTTTGCGCCAAGATCTCAGGTGCTGCGAATCCAAACGTAAATCCAAATTTCTTAACTTGATTCGACTTTTCCGCATCAAAAATTTCCGCAGAACCAAAATCACCCAACTTTGGGTTGATTTTCTTATCTAAAAAAATATTAGTTGGCTTGATATCATGATGAATCACTGATTGCTGCAACAAATAACATAACCCGAATGCAATATTAGTCAGCATACGCAAATGCATAACATAGTCTCTAGCATAGAGCTCAATAAAACTTTGCAATGTACCAGACGGCAAGTACTCCATTGCAATAAAAAAACTTTTTTGATTTTGCCAGGCGGTAAAATACGTGACAATGCAGCTATGCGATAATTTTTCATGAATAAGCTTTTCATTAGCAAACTCATCCTGAGAGTAAATTTGCTTTACAACAACATCCTTCTTAACTTGATGCGACCGTTGATTACCAAAATGATAATGTATTGTTGTTATAAAAATACTTGCTGAATTGGTTCTTTGAAAAAGACGGTCACTATCAGTCGGCTCTATATTTTCAACAGCCAAGCGATCACTTGGTGGCGGCAACGCTTGCAACTCTTTAAACGTCGACTCCAACTCTGCAACAAAACTTTTCTCGACAATACTTGCTGTCTTATCTTTACGTATTGCCACAAGTTTTTGATAAAGTTTTTCAAAATCCTCGACAGACAAATACTCATGCTGCTTAGCATGCTCAACTTTTTTTTCATAACCCGATGCTAAATCATGCAACGGCAGCTTTAATGATTGCACGTGTATAACAGGATTAAGGGGCTTCACAGCGGGTACAGAATTTTTTAAATCTCGGTGCGGTAAGGTTTCAAAGCTGTGTGATTGAGGCGGGGTAAAATTTTCCAAAAAGTAGAGCAAATTATTGTAAGTCAACGGCGGGGAATGGTGCGGCTTCATGACAGCATCCTTAAATATTAAGTTAGCAGTCTACTTATTCTATTTAGGCATACTCAAAAATGGAAGCATTTCAAAAAAGTCACACACATAAAAGAGAGCATAAAAATCGAAAACCCATACCAAAAAATTTTAGCATTCCACCAAACCCAAATGCATTAATTAAAAATATTCTCACAATGAATCATATTTCAACTGAAACTATCAGCTATTAAATTAGCAAAATGATTAATCACATCATCTTAAAGCATTTTAATAATCGCAGAAAAATCCAGCTCTCGCTGCTCACCTTCTACAAACTGCTGATAAATTTTAGTGGCAAGCGCCCCCAGTTGCGTATTGACATTAGCCACCTTCGCGGCATCTTGACTTAAATTTAAATCTTTTAACATCATTGCCGCAGCAAAACCGGGCTGATAATCATGACTGGGTGGCACATTCTCTAGGATATCTGGCACCGGACAATAACTTGTGATTGACCAACACTGCCCGGATGCATGACTAACAATTTCAAAAAATTTTTGTGGCTCTAAACCCAATTGCTCGCCTAACTTAAATGCCTCACTGGCTGCAATCATAGAAATGCCTAAGATCATATTGTTACAAATTTTAGCGACTTGGCCACAGCCTGCTGGTCCAGCGTGGATAACCTTTTGACCTAGCTGACTAAGGATAGGTTTGGCTTGCTGGAAATGGTGCTCGGTGCCACCAACCATAATGGTCAGTGCCGCCGCCTCTGCACCTTTGACACCGCCAGAAACCGGCGCCTCAACCATAGCCAGTTGTTGCTGCGCAGCTGCAGCATGCAGTGAGCGGGTGGTATTAATGGCAATGGAGGAACAGTCAATAAATAAAGCATCTTTTGGCATGCAGTTGAAAATGCCACTATCACCGAGGCAACTTGCTTGGACTTGCTCCCCGGTTTGCAACATGGTGATCACCACATCCGTATTTTTAGCAGCATCACCAGCGGATGTCGCCAGAGTGACTTGTTCATGTTGTAGTAGTTGCATTGCTTGGGAATTAATATCGAAGATATTGAGTTGGTGACCGGCTTTTAGTAAGTTGTTCACCATCGGGTGGCCCATATGGCCAAGACCAATAAATCCAATCCGTGACATGTGGCGTCCTAGTGTTTGTTGGCGTCAATATAGAATACTCGCTTGTATTAAATACCACAACTTGAGCGAATTGACTCCACCAGGCTAGCTTGATCTTTTTTATAATCGATTTTTTTTGAATAGTCTTTATTAAAACGTGTTGATGCATCTTGCCAAAACTGTTGGCCGCTAGTGTAATACTGGTTTAAATCATTTAAGGATTTTTTATCGATCAGTAGCGGTTGTGCAGGAGCTTTTGTTTTAATGACAATTGCGCTTTGTGGATTATAGTTTTCTAACAGTGCATTAAATATTTTATGTATTTTTTTAATGGCCTTATCAACTTCGCCATACTTTAGCCAAAAATGCACACCCTTCAGCAAATAGTCAACTTCCATAAGCTCTTTTTTAGTGCTATTGCCAATCTGAAACTTCGAATCAACCATACCAGTTAAATGGCTCATACTAATCACATCCTTGAGCCCAACCGACTTTTTATTTTTACTCGCTAATATTAGGATGATTTCTTTATGAAATTGACCAATCCATTCATCTGTAATAGTAATCTGATCATCGCCTTGTACACTTGTTGAATTGGGTCCCTGATTTAATAGCGGTGTACTTTCACGCAACTGCCCCACTTCAAAACCTACGTGCGGCGTACGGTTAAATAGCTGACTACTTTTACAAACGACATCAACACCAAGGCGAATTAAAAAGTGAGCCACAATCCCAACCAACAACAAGCGCACTGGCAAACTAAAATCCGATAAACCAAACGTGCTAGTCGTGTCATCATCCAATGCAAACACTAGCAACGTGGCTAACAATAAAAATAAAATCACGGAATGTTTTAGTAAAGATGCTTTGTGACGACGAATGTCTGACAAGCTTAAACTATCAATTTCTTTTGCTAAGACAGTGCCGCGTTTAGCAAGAGTTGTGCCATCTTGAGCAACATAAATAAGGCCTAAGATCGTGGCAAATAAAACGGCGACGTCTTCCTTATCGGCAACCTCTCTAACCCCCAACAATCCAATCGCGCCGGTGACGAATCCGCCGACCAGGACTAAGTAGATGCGCATGCGATCAAACAAAGACTGGGCAATTTGCTGGGTATCTTTTTGTTCTAGCTGATTAAGTAATTTATCTGGTAGTGCCATGGTGATATTTCTACGCGTTTTGTTGAAAATTTGGCGCTATAAATACCACTTTTCAATGAAGTTGTAAATATTATTTAGTGGCTTGGCATCGCATACAGATCATTCGCCGCCTGGCGTGGCCAACGTGCGGTAACGGTTTTTGCTTTGGTATAAAACTGAATGCTTTCTGGGCCATGCATATGAATATCACCAAATATCGAGCGCTTCCAACCGCCAAAGCTGTGATAAGCCACGGGCACCGGAATCGGCACGTTAATACCCACCATACCAACTTGCACTTGCGAAGCAAATGCACGCGCCACCTCGCCATCACGGGTAAAAATAGCGGTGCCATTACCGTACTCATGCTGATTGATTAAAGCTAGCGCCTCTTGAAAATTAGCGGCGCGCACGATGCAAAGTACTGGGCCAAAAATCTCAGCTTGGTAGATTTGCATGTTTGGGGTGACATGATCAAACAAACTGGCTCCGATAAAAAAACCGTTACTATCTGGCACAGTAAATTCGCGCCCATCCACAACCAGTGTTGCGCCCTCTTCAACACCAATATCAATAAAATGCTTAACCCGCTCATAATGCTCTTTAGTAATAAGCGGGCCCATTTGTGAGGTTTTTACAGTGCCAGGACCAATGGTAAGTTGTTCGATATTTTGCTTAATGACCGCCGCCAACTGATCAGCCACCTCATCGCCCACAGCAACTGCAACCGATAGCGCCATACAACGCTCACCAGCAGAGCCATATGCAGCCCCGGTAATCGCTGCCGCTACCTCATCAATATCGGCATCTGGCATCACCACACAATGATTTTTTGCGCCACCAAATGTGTGCGCGCGTTTGCCATGAGTAATGGCAGTTTGATAAATCGATTCAGCAACCGGCGTTGAGCCAACGCAACTGACGGCCTGCACATCAGGGTGGGTAATCAGCTGCTCAACCACTGCTTTAGCACCATGCACGATATTAAAAACACCATCAGGTAAACCAGCTTCTTGTAATAACTCCGCCATAAAAATCGGTGCCGAAGGATCTTTTTCTGAAGGCTTTAACACAAAAGTATTCCCACAAGCGATAGCGGGAATCATCATCCAAATCGGTACCATCACCGGAAAATTAAACGGCGTAACACCCACGCACACTCCTAGTGGTTGGCGGACAGTGTAGCTATCAATATGCGGGCCAACATTTTCCGAGTAACTGCCTTTTAATAAGTTTGGCGTGCCGCAGGCATATTCGACTAACTCTATGCCTCGCAAGACAGAGCCCTGCGCATCTTCCAATACTTTGCCATGCTCTTGTGTGACTAATGCAGCTAATTTGTTGAGGTTTTTTTCGAGGAGTTCTTTGAATTTAAAAATTATGCGGGCGCGTTTTAAAGGTGGGACAACTGACCATGTGGCAAATGCCGCTTTGGCTTTGGCAACGGCTTTATCAACACCTTCGGGTCTAGCAAAAAAAACCTGGCCGATGATCTCACCAGTAGCAGGATTATAAATATCGTGTTTTTTTTCGCTTTTACCTAAAACTAAGTGGCCATTGATAAAGTTACAAACGGTATACATATTTTTAATCCTTTAAACTGAGCTCCTAGCGATTGCGCCAGATCACGCGCTTCACGATATCTGGCACATCACTTTACACTTATTGACCTTGTTTGCTGAAAAATTCTCGCACTCTGTCTAAGTCCGCTTGTGTATCAACACCTGGCAAAGTTTTTTGTTGCGCGATGGCCATATGAATGCGGCCGCCGTTCCACAGTATGCGCAGTTGTTCGAGTGATTCCATTCTTTCTAACGGGCAAGCAGCCCAGTTGATATAGTCTTTGAGAAAGCCAACGCGATAACCATAAATGCCAATATGGCGGTGGTGTTGGCCGGTTAATTCAATAGTTTCTGGTTTTGAAAAAACACCAAGCTCCCAAGGGACGGCAGCACGAGTGAAGTACATGGCATAATGACGACGATTTAAAACAACTTTAACGACATTGGGATCAAACAATTCATCGACGTTTTCGATGGGCTCACAAACACTGGTGACTTTTACATTATCATGCTCATCCAAATCCAGGGCGACTTGGCGAATATTTTGCGGTGCAATTAACGGTTCATCGGCTTGGACACAGACGACTATTTCATCATCATCAAATTCCATTGCCTCAACCGCTTCGGCGATACGTTCTGTGCCAGTGCGATGTTCCTCTGCGGTTAAACAAACTTCTGCACCAAATTTTTCGGCAACATCAGCAACCCGCTGATCGTCCGTGGCAATCACCACAGTTTCAGCACCACTTTCGATACAGCGTTCGTAAACATGCTGAACCATTGGTTTGCCAGCGATTTCCATTAAAACTTTGCCAGGTAAACGAGTTGAATTAAAACGGGCGGGAATGATGGCGTGATATTCCATAATTAATTTAGACCTCTTCTGCTGTTAAGCGACGTGCTTCTTCCACAAGCATGATTGGAATATTATCCCGGACGGGATAAGCGACTTTGTCAAAGCGACAGATTAGTTCGTGCTTTTTTTGGTCAAAAATTAACTTACCCTTACAGACTGGGCAAGCTAAGATTTCCAATAGTTTTTTATCCATAGAGTAGCATCACTAGTGTTGATGAATAGGCCCTTAATTTATCATTATTTTCGAAGTATGCAAGCGCGGTATGATGCTTTATAATCATCGGCATGGAAGATTCGATACGGATAAAATCCCTTAAAATATGCCTGATTATCATCGGGCTTATTTTTGTTTTTGGACTCTACCCGCTAATGAAATTCTGGCCTGCCGGCTTCGGCTGGAACCCCCCGCAACATGAATATGAACAAATGATACTGGGCATTTATGCAACGCTCGGTATTTTTTTATTGTTCGCTGCCAAAAATCCAATAAGACATTTAAGCCTGATTTGGTTTACCGCCATTTCAAGCATTGTGCATGGGCTTATCATGTTGGTTCAAGCGCTCGCTGATAAAACAGAGCTTGCGAACCTGTACGGTGATATTCCTGCTTTATTGATTATTGGCATTGTTTTAACTTTATTAACTCCAAGGAAGACATCATGAAAAAACTGCTAAAACTTTTTATGCACACGGCGATTGCATGTAGCTTGCTGATGGTTGTTGGCTGCTCGAAAACCACTCAAGCGAATTTTGATAAGATTCATCCCGGCATGTCAAAAACTGAAGTCACTAAAATATTAGGCCAACCAACTGAAATTAAAGCCGTCAGCATTGGTGGGATTTCTGGCTCTTCTGCCGTTTGGAAGAATAAGGATAAAACCATTACGATTTTGTTTATTAACGATCAGGTGAAGATTAAGTCTTTGACAGATGATAAATCGATGAAGGTTCAGGCATCTGATGCGAAGCCAGATACGTCAACCGATGCACCTAGTGACGATAGCTCTCAAGATTCTAATTAATCCCAATCACTCTGGCCTATGAAGCCCATGGTGCAGTAGCCATGGGCTGACAGCCTGATTAACGACAAAATGCTCTCCTTTATGAGCCTATAAAATAACATTTTACCTATAGCCATTATACACAACATCTGTATAATGGGCTCCATTTTATCCTTAACAAAGTGAAGCAAAGTAAAATGAAACCTAATTACATAGACATAATACTCAATGCCGCAAAGCAAGCAGAAGGCTTGAAAAGTGCTGACCTTGATACACCGACGCCACCTTGCAGGACTACCGGCGATACTCAAGCACCGCTTAGTCAGGGTGACAACACAAGAATACACAGCGCCATCCTTATGGCATTTAATAGTTTATGGACAGATAATACGCCCATAGTAAGGGAAAATGCGGCAAAGCTTACTAAAAACCCATTAGTCCACAATCCAAATCTGGATATATCTTCACAACAACAATTTGTACAGACTTTGAATCTGATTCAATCAATCATGAATTCAGCAAGCTTCAGCAAATTGTCACAAACTGAAGCTAGAAACGTGCTAGCAGATAACCCTCATGGCAAATTTGTCGTTGGCACTTACATTATTCGCCCAACTTCACAACTCAGCTCCGTACTTGAGTTTGCTGAAAAAATTAAAAAAACCTTAACTGGTGAAATCAAGAGTTTTAGAATTGCTACAATCAGCTGCATACGCCAAGGTAACGACTCAAATGCAAAAAAACGGTTTGTTGAACTACCCGTTAGTATATCGAAAAATCAGTGTTTTTTTATGCCCAAAGAGAACGAGAGTACAGCTTATGACAGCTTTGATAATTTGCTAAAAGGCAATAGTGAACTATTAAAAACTAATGTTAAAATCCTCCCTACTGCTTACCAACCCATCCCGCCTGAAGACAGACATACCTCCAGCCAAGTGACAAGCTCATCAACCACAAGCTCAAACTCAACGCCACATAAAAAGGTTGAAAACGTGAAACCTGAAACAGCTGAAGAGAAAAAACCATCCAATGAACAAAGTGACATCAACCCTAAAAAAGATGAAAAGCAAAAACCAAATACCAAAAAAACTCCCAACCTCGTGACAAGAATATCATCCAGGTTGTTTAAAAGAAAAGAGTCTACTAATAATATACAGAAGCAGGGACTACTAAAGGATAATGAAACTTACGGGACGTTCTCAAAATAATTAAACGATTTAAGAACCAACCAATAAACTGTCCATGCCTAGCATGGCAGCACCCAGCGAACGTGTGATTAGCGATAGCTAATCACACTGAGCGCGCCATAAAACTTTTTTTGCAAGCATCAGCAGCAGTATTTAACAGTCTTTGTGCTTTATTTTTTTCAACATAGGAAGCGCCAACCACTTTCTGCCAGGTGTCTTATGCAATGCATCTGTATGGCACCTATTTCCCGTAGCAAGCTTAATTAAAGGGCCTACCTTTTGTTAGATTAAAACTCTTGCTCTTAAGCGCGATATCTAAAGCTTCTTTAAACCAGTCAGTATGTTTACTCTTACTGAACCAAGACGAAGCGGATTTAGTATCTAATAAAGCCCAGTGCGTATAAGCTGGATCGTGGAAATTCTTGGTAGAACCATTTACTACCTGATGTAGATTTCCCGGCAGGATCGACACTCCTTGAATCTCTATAACACATACCTCTACTGTCGGTTTACTGTTGAGTCTTAGACTAGTGTAGAGAACGCACTTTTTCGTCTTTAACAAGGTTTTACCAAAATCACCAAACTCCTCTTGAAGCTCATTTTTTAACGTCATTACTGGCGACTTTTTACTATCATGTGTTCCGCCAGGAAGATGCCAATAATCCCGCTTGCTCCACCCATTATAAGTCCAAGGGCCCGTACCAACTAGAATGTATA
>CAYXLV010000064.1:0-6603 GCA_964465995.1 uncultured Coxiellaceae bacterium
GGCAATGACATCTTAAACGGTGGCGCAGACAATGACTTACTAGAAGGTGGGCTGGGTAGCGATCAAATTGATGGTGGCACTGGTATTGATACCATCACCTTTGCCAATGCGACTGCCGGCGTGAATGTGAACCTCAATACCGGCACTGGTTCGGCTGGTGAAGCCACCGGCGACACTTATGTTAATGTTGAAAATATTATTGGTTCCAATTTTGCAGATACCTTAACTGGAAACTCAGGCGCAAACACCATTCAAGGATTAGGTGGCAATGACACTATTTCAGGCGGCTCAGGCAACGATATTATTGAAGGTGGTGCAGGCGCTGATATTTTAGATGGTGGTGCAGGTATTGATACGCTGTCTTATGAAAACTCTAGCAGTGGTGTTAATGTCAACTTGAACTCAGGCTCTGCCAGTGGTGGCGATGCGGCGGGTGATAGTTTTTCAAATTTTGAAAATCTCACTGGATCCGGATTTGCTGATACTTTGACCGGTAATAGTAGTGCCAATGTTATTCGTGGTGGTGCTGGTAATGACACGATAACGGGTAACGGTGGTGCTGATTTTCTTTATGGCGATGCAGGTAACGACAATTTCTTAATTAGTGGTAATAATGCACTTAATACCACGTTTGATGGTGGTAGTGGTTATGACACGATTACTAATACTGGAAGTGATATTTCTTTTGCAAACTTTGGCCCCAGCAATTCTATTGAAGAAATTGTAGGCAACAATCAACGAATTGAAGGCAGCAATAACGCTGATAACCTTGATTTCAGCCAAACTGTATTAACCAACGTTTCTTCAATCCGTGGTGGAGATGGCAACGATACCATTCGCGGCTCGCAAGGTAATGATGAAATCCGTGGTGGCAAAGGTGACGATGTTATTTATGGTAACGGCGGTAATGATGACCTACGCGGTGAAGATGGCAGTGATTTATTCGTTTTTGATGCCAATAGTGGCAATGACATAGTAGATGGCGGTAAGGGGAATTCTAGTTGGATTGATACCATTCAACTCAACAACGCTAACCAAGCACCTGGTGGCAGTGGCCCTGGTAGCTGGGTATTAGTCACAAACGATGCCTACACCGTCGATCTTGTGAATAATGAAATCGTCTTTGACAAGAAAAATTCTGACGGCACCATCCAAATGGACGATGGCAGCACCATTATCTTTGATGACATCGAGAAGATTAGCTGGAGCTAACCTAAAATCCAAGTTAGTCCAAAACCAAATCCAAAACCGTTCGTTCGGATTTGCACCGTTTGGGTGCCGCCGGAAAAACCATTAATCCCCGATAATTTTTGCATTGGTACCCAGGTGAAAAAAGCATTCACACGATACGATTTACTTAAAATATGGGTAAAACCTGCTGTTAAGACATGTTCGATAATGGCGCCTGGTGCGATGATTGCTTCGACCGTTTGATTGCGACGCACCACGGTATGACCATAGTCATAACCAACGCGCCACAGCCACGTTAAACTGCTTTGCCATTGGAAACCGATTTTATATGTCGTGAGATTACGCCAACCAAAACCAGCGGTGTAGTCACCGCCTAAACAGGTGTTGCTATTCAGGCTACAAATACCATTGGTTAGAGCCGTATCAGGATTACCATAGGTGGGAACGTCGGTATACCAAATATGCTGCACATCAAAAGCCAACACTAAGTTGTGCACGATATGCCAAGCAATAGCGATTAGACCATTCATAGGAATATTAAAACGACCACGATCGCCGAATAAACCAGCATATTTATCAAAGCGCGTCATATGCATGGTTGGCTGAAATGAGCCGGCAATCGATAAATTTTTCAAAATACCCCACAACAAACCGACGCGAAAACCCGCACCATAAGAGTAATCTGTGCGACGGTCGCTGAGGTTGTTGGGATCGATAGATAAGGAAGATAAAGAAGATAAGCCTTCGGCTTTAAAGGTTTGGGCGCCGATTAATAAACTGATACCAATAGAAGAACGTTTACCTAATTTATGCGCCACCGTTAAGGCTAAAATAGCTTGGCGTAATAAGCTACGCACTGTGCCCGCACCATACACTCCTCCAGAGGCTGTATTAAAAGGCGGTGCAGGTGGCACGATGGGTAACTGCGCTTGTGCAGTTGTTTTATAAGTTGTATCAAATCCACCCAAGCTATACAGCGTGACACCAAAAGACATTTTGGGGCCAAGCATCATGTTAAAACCAAAATCCGGTAAGACCACTAAATCTTTTAAGTTATAGTGACGACCTGGTGCCACTAAAAGCCTTAGTGCTCCGGTCACCCCAGCATCCGCTCGATAAGCAAAGTTAGGTAGATAAAACGCGAAACCCGAATCCAAGCGCGAGCCAACAAATACCATACCCGCTGGGTTAATCGCGGCAATAATCGAATCCTGCGGCAAGGCTGCACCGGCACCACCCATACCGCGAGTAATTGAACTGTAACCGTTATCGAAAGCGCCGTTGACGGCAAAGAGAGGAAGAGGAATTAAGAAGATAAAAAGAAATAAAAAAAGACGTGTTGTTAATTTTCGCATTTAAACATCCCTGTGGCACAATCCCAAGGACTGTGCCACAGGGATCGATTATTTTACTTTCACTTTTGCTGGAGCCTTTTGGCGACGCTCTCGCGACGCGACATTAGAAATAACATTATCGAGAAAAGATTGCAATGGCTTCACATGCACAGGTTCTGCCCAAACACTATCAAAGTCTTCAATTAAATGGTGTTCGCCTAATAATTGACCTTTATGATAGTGACGCACTATTGGATGAATCCCTGTACTTAAATCAGCACGTTGATAATCATCCATATGAATGCGTTCGATCGCAAATGTATTAGGAAATTGATTGATCCTTTTTTGACCGAACTCGAGCGTGACCACTAAATAGTGCGCATCACCTGCGTAATGTTCTTCTTTCATAAAATCAACTGGTACACAATCGTAGTACCGACATTGCTTCATGTTGTCGGTAAAAACCACGATATCACCTAAGTAACCCGTTTGCTGCCACATTGCTGACGATTGATTAACGGCTCTAATAATTTGCGCGCTAATCGCTTTAGCCGTGGCGGCGAGTTTAAGTGATGGCAATGGTTTTTTTTCATAACGCTCTTCTAAATAACGCGCTAAAAATTTCACGTTATAACGAAAACCGTGTACAAAAGCAGATTGTTTTTTCTTGTAATCACGTTGCTGGTTAATCACGCCAGCGTAGTAGAGATCTTTAATATTGGTTGATTCATAGTAGCTGGTTTGTTTTGGGAAGCGATCTTTAATGGCAAGTTTTGGCCGGCAATTATCTGTAAAAATACTGGCATCAAATTGAAAGCCGGTGCAGGCAATCACATAATCATACTCAATCGTTTCCAATTCTTCGTTTGCTAAGGTGTATGCAAAGCTTACATAGTATTTATTATTTTTTTGCTGAATTTTTTGCACATGTGCATTGATTAATGCATTTTGTGATTTCAGCTGATAGGTGTCTAACACGTTATTGTTAACTGCGCGTAAGTGTCCGGGATAATGAGTACGCCAAGCAAATTTCACGGGGTTGGGACTGGCGATATGGATTAAGCTAGCCACACCCACATAATAATCCGCCGTCTCAAATGCTGAATTACCTTTACCCAAAATTAAAATCCGTTTGTTTTTATATTGCTCCTTACCGAGTTTTAAATCGTAGTAATTGGTTGCCAACTCAATGCCATCGATGTCTGGCATATAAGGTTTTGATACACCCGTTGCCATAATTAAGTGCTTGGCGCGATAAGTATCTCCTTTTTTGGTGGTAATAATAAATTCTTGATCACCGTCTTGTTCACGATCAATTTGTGTGACCGTTTGGCTATAGCGAATATTTAAGCGGCTTTTTTGCGAAAAGTCTGCCAAGTATTCCAACATCACTTTACGGCGCGGAAAATAGTCTTGTGAATATTTACCAAAGCGTAGATTTAAATTATCACTAATTAACGAGTTCCAATCCCAACGCAAATTGACT
Source organism: uncultured Coxiellaceae bacterium (assembly GCA_964465995.1). GTDB lineage: Bacteria > Pseudomonadota > Gammaproteobacteria > Coxiellales > Coxiellaceae > CAYXLV01. The sequence goes on from CAYXLV010000064.1 coordinate 4,012, forward strand.
TCTGGATCATCGTATCCCGTATAAACTTTATTAATTGAAATTAATTGATTGTGTCTTGGGAAGCGCTTAAAAAAAGCACCTGGCACTTTGTCTTGCTCCAAGATTAAATAGTTGCGTTTATTTTTTTGCATAAAATAACCTAACTGCAATCCCGCAGGTCCTGCGCCAATAATTAAATAATCAACACGTGTCTCCATGCTTAACTCCTGTTTGCTAAATTCAATGTTGCTACTGTTTTATTTGCCCACAAGGTTTCGACAACATTTGCAACACCTTTAATGGGGCTCACTTTAACCGTATCGCGATACACAGCTAACAAATCAGCGGACATACCATGCGATCGATGATTGCTAAGCAAAATTTTTCCGCCATATCGATAGCCAAGTTCATGCGTTTTACGGTTATTGCGCGTAAACGTTAATAAGGCACTTGCATCTGACTCAACGAAACGCTTCGTGGCAAAGCCAACTAAAATTTCGGACACGCCGGGTCCGACTTTATTTTTTCGCCAATCAGGATGCACCATGAGTTGCGCCATACTCATAACGCACTCATGCCCATCACTTTTTAATTGCTCCATTATGTGTTTTGGATAATTTTTAAAATAAGAATGCTCAAGATCAGCAGGGTTGTTTAAGTGATACCAATTAAACATAAACAAACCCACCGCCTCTTTTGCATGAAATAAACAGGCACACTCTTCCTGATTCACAAACTCATCACTGGTTAACGTTGCTGCGCGATCCAATAGGTTTTCGCTAAGATAGCCTTCCTTAACCATATCACGCCACAAGGTATACGCTTGCGTATAATGTGGCTGGTACTTGGGCAAGTTGTGTTGTCGTTTCCCAGCCAATAAATAACAGTCCAAAGTTTGTTTAAGGTCATCAGTTGTCATTGCGCGCGTCCTTTGGGCATCGCATTCCATAGCTTCATATCCGTGACGTTCATATTAAAACCACGCTCAAATCCATTCATCGCAGCTGTTAATACACTTAAAAATTGCTGTTGGTAATGCTCATCTTTTAATGCTTTTTTCAAGATACTCACCACCGCTAACCAGTGACCATCTTCGCCCCCATCGGTGCGAATATGTGAGGTTAAAAAGCGCGCTGCCTCTTCTGGTTTTTCGATTCCCCAACTGCCGATTGTTTGATGTAGCTTATCAATAAAGTGCTCATCCATATGCGCAGCAATCCCTTCGGCTGCCATTGGGCAAGCTAACATTAAAATTGGATCTTGGTAGTAACCAATCGTGCTTTCTTGCACCATCATAAATTCCTTGGTCGCTGGATGCGGCACATGCGATTCATGCAAGTATTCAAGATCAGCACTTAAGGTTTTTAAATCATGCTCAATTAATAGTTCATGATTAATTTCGCCTTTAAAGTGATTGATGTAATGATTACGTAAATTTAAATTATCCGAATGGGCAACACAGCGGGCGCATAAGCGAGTGGTTTGACGGACATATTGGTGGAGGTTATACAAAGAGTAAATATATTGCTCTTTTTTTAAGGTGCCGTTTAAAATCGATTGTGCCCAAGCGCCATGATAAAAACGGTCCATCCAGTTACGATGAATTTCGAGTAGCTCAGTAATAAAGTTTTCTTTTATTAAGCCCAACTCATCATCAGAACATTGTTTGTAAATATGCAAAATTGAATATTTCAAACGTTGCGCCACCGCAACCAATGTATAGCCATCACGCTCAATTTCTTCGACATTACTCAAGCGATCCAGCTGTAATAACGCGGCTAATGGCACATTGGTATTGGGTTTTTGAATTAAAGCCACCACATCTTGACGCCCCATAATGCGACCACGCCGCAAGGCCAAATAGAGGATAGCTGGCAGTGCATTTGAAGTTACCGCATCCGGCGATACCCAAACATCACTTAAGTAAATCGAATTTGCCAAGGCTTCTTGACTAAGTTGCGTTGTTTGTTGGAATTGGCTTTTCTCTGCAGGCACTACAATGGCAGCGGCCAACGTTTTATTGTTACCTGACAAAGTCACCAACACCCCATTATCAGGCACAGTTTGGCTCGCATCTCGCACGACCCAACCGCTGGCATCTAGTTTATTAATGGAGTCATTGACTGATGACTCTTTAAAATCAATTTGACCCGCTTTCCCTAATTTTCCTTTTTTTGTGACAGTCATATTCATCTATCTTCTCCTTTTTCAATTTCAATAGCTTATTCAGAGTGCTTACCCAACAGTCCATAATTTTCTAATAGCAGCCGCGTGCATGATTCAACATCCAGCGGTCGACTAAAATAAAATCCTTGTACTTCATCGCAATCATGGTCCTTTAGAAAGTCCATTTGTTTTTTGGTTTGCGCACCTTCAGCAACAACCAATAAATTTAAGTTTTTTGACATCGCAATAATGGCTGAAGTAATCGCCTCATCGTTTTTATCAACGCCAATATCAGCAATAAAAATTCGATCAATTTTAAGTTTGTCGACTGGCAGCATTTTTAGATAACCCAAACTGGAATACCCAGTCCCAAAATCATCGATCGCCAATTTCAAACCAATGCTTTTTAACTCTCTTAGCATTTCAATCGTTTCTGTGGCGCGGTCC
>CAYXLV010000064.1:6613-8764 GCA_964465995.1 uncultured Coxiellaceae bacterium
GGATTAAATATTTTGGATCCAGCTGACTTGTTTCTACGATTTTACGAATAGTTTTAACAATTTGACCGTCATGCAATTGACGCGCCGATAAATTGACAGAAATTTGCAAATGCTGCAGTCCTTGCTGATGCCATTGCATATTTTGTTGGCATGCCGTGCGCAACACCCACTCACCAATTGCATTAATCATGCCCATCTCTTCTGCCATCGGAATAAATTCCAATGGTGATATTCGGCCATGCTCTGGATGATTCCAACGGATCAGTGCTTCAACACCGCTAATTTTGCCAGTAGCAATGTTATAAACAGGCTGATAAAACAGCTCAAATTGGTTTTTTTCTAAAGCTTTGCGTAGCGCTGTTTCCATATTCAATCGATGCGACACAATGCGGTTCATTTCATCTGTAAAAAATTGGAAATTATCGCGGCCGGAATCTTTCGCGTGGTACATTGCCGTATCGGCATTGCGAATCAGGGTATCTGGATCATGTCCATCTTTTGGAAAACAGCTAATACCCATGCTCGCGGTGATATTAAATTCGCGCTCTTCGACAATAAAAGTTTTGCGCAAATCAGCGAGAATTTTACGTGCTATTTGTATGCATTCTTCTTCACGAGTGAGTGGCGATAAAATAATAATAAATTCATCCCCACCAATTCGCGCTACAGTATCGGTTTGACGCAAACCTCTTTTTAAGCGGTCTGACACCGCACAAAGCAGCTCATCACCCATGTTATGCCCTAAACCATCATTAATCAGTTTAAAGCGATCTAAATCTAAAAATAAAACGGCGGTCATCGAATGATCACGACGTGAATATAATAATGCTTGATGGATACGGTCACTGAGTAATACACGGTTTGGTAAGTCTGTTAAAGCATCGTGGGTTGCTTGATGCATTAGTTGCTCTTCCATGGCTTTGCGTTCAGTAATGTCATTTAAAATACCGACGAAATGCTGAATCTCACCGCGTGCATCGGGCACCGGTGCAATATTCATTTCATTCCAAAACATAACTCCATCTTTACGATAACAACGAATCACTACTTTTTCCTCGCGTTGCTCTTTGACGGCAAGTTGTAGGCTGCTAATTTGTGGTTGGATGGGTTCTTTTTTATATAAAACCGCAATACTCTCACCGATCATTTCCTCTTCTTCATAACCGGTGATACGTGAAAAGGCGGGGTTGGCGTATTGAATAGTTAAGTCAGAATCAGCGCTTGCAATCACAATACCTTGCGTACTAGATTCAATCGCGCGTTCGCGCAAGCGTAATGCTTCTTCTTTTTTACGTGCTTCAGTCACATCACGAAAACTCCAGACACGCCCTACAATTTGGTTACCTAATTTATGTGGCTGCGAATAGCGTTCATAAATACGACCATCTTTGAAACGCACCTCACCCATATCGCCTTTCAGATCGGGGTGTTGGTTAACATACAAAATTAATTCGAAAAGTTCTTCAGGGCTTTCTAGCTGTGATAATAAGCATTTCAATCCGGCTTGTTCGTTGCCTTTTTCCAAAGCTTCTTTAGGGATATTGGCCAGCTCAACAAATTTTTGATTCCAGTCAACGAGTTTACCTTCGCGGTTAATCATTAAAATACCATCAGCAGTTGATTCAAGGGTGGCTCTTACTAGAGATAATGAATGTTTTAATTCTGCCGCGCGTCTTTCATACTCCTTTTTCATTTGCTCCACATCGTTATGTTCAATTGCTTCTTGCGCATACTTGGTTCGTTTTTGAATTTTGTCTTTGTTGCGATTGCGCCATTCACGCAGGTATTTAGCCACTTGTTTGCGACTGCCAATACCATTTAATAAGTTATAGATTCGATCAATAGTGGGGCGTTCGCCGGTTAGCAGGACGCGATCGGCGAGGTGTTTGACTTGAAGATATGTGATGTCTTTTTTTTGCATCAACGAGAGCCTTTCCCTGAAAGCTTCCTAAAGTTATGCAAATTATAGGATACCGACCCTTGGCTGTAGAAAACTGATTGGTGATAATGAGAAAATAAAGACCGCTATAAAGTGAGAAAAAGCCCGCTAAGCAAAATAATCTCGCTTAATTTTATTATTCAATACATTACAACACCAAAGTGAACAATAAAGGCAATTTTCTGAAAATTAAATAAGATGAGGTACTGGGT
>CAYXLV010000065.1:0-8756 GCA_964465995.1 uncultured Coxiellaceae bacterium
AATTTATTTACCATTGATTGAGTAAAGTTAAACGGCAAGCCGAAAGCTTTACTGCCAACATAGTCGGTGACTTCACTGGTGATTTCTTCAATGACAAATTGATTAGTTTTGCCTACGCCGACATCTTTGAGTTTGATGTCAATTTCCTTGTTAATTCCTGATGTCACAACTGTCTCGGCGACTTGTTTAAAATTAAACTTTTTTTGTAGGCCCACCGCCATATTTGCTAGTTGCTCTGAAACAGATACAGCGCAGTTTTCAAGAATCTCATTGAGCAGTCCATCACCTGTATCTCCAAACTCAACCGCAAAACCTGCCGATGTACCAGCACTAATAGCTGCGCCTAATACATCATTCCAATTGAATTTCTTTTCAATGCCGATTGCCATACCCAAACCTTGGCCAACAGCATCAATCATCGCGGCAATCGTGGCAGCAACCATCGCTGTTGCGATGGCTTGTGACATGCCGATATCCACCAAAGTTTGAATCAAAGGCCCCGCAAATGTTGCACCCGAACCTCCAGTTCCAATAGTGACAATAATGGCAACAGCAACTGCAATTGCTTTAACAATAATTTCCCACCAATGATGTTGACGCTTTTTATGAGGCGCTGGCACAAATGGCGACAGTGCTTCTATCATGTGCGACATTAAGCGCTGAAAAGGGATTGACGTATGCACATTATCATGTGCTGGCAATAAAGCTGGCACGCGGATTCTCTGGCCAGTTATCAAAGTTGACTGTTGTGAAAATTGTTGATTGTATAATTTAATTAGTGGCGCATAACTAGTATCACCAAATTTTTGCACCGCCAAATCTTCAAATGACATAGGCTTTTGCACTGTAATAACTTGCTGGTGATAAGACTTAAAAGTATCTAATAATGACAATTTAGGTGTTCCCTTGAGGAAATCAAAACCTTTCAACCACCACAAACTGCTCGAATCAAATGGGAAACCGTAATGACCCCAAGACTGAAATTGTCGGCCTTGCGGTAAACCAACGGGTTTAAATGATTCAGCAACCGTTAGCTTTCCTTCAGAGAAAGTACCATGGATCCACTGATCAATTCGACGCGCATAATCTTCGTCTGCTACTTTAGGAAACCAAACGGCGTTACCTTTGAGATGTCTTATAAAATCTACACCAACTTTTGGATGCACCGGATCTGGGTATTTAACTAAATGCTCATTATGCGGATTACCGTTTTCATACGAACCCAAGTATTCATTATCAATGGTATAAAAAAACCGATTTTCAGAGAGTTTATACAAGCCACGATTAAGCAATCTATCAAAAAAAATTTTCGATGGCTGCATTTTTAACTGGGTTAAAATCTGATTTTGCCAATCTGTTTGGTAGTAATAATTAACGGCATTTTTTGAATCTTCTGAGCTAATGTTAATTTGTGATAGCAAGTTGCCGTTAGCATCATTTGAGTTTATTGCATCTCCTGTCGTTGTGGTCCCGTTTCTAACTATACGATCAAGTGAAACTTTATACTCTGCATAATTTCCCTTTGCTTCCGCAAATGAGACATATAGATTATCCTGCTCACATGTTGTTGTTAGCGCGCCTTCAGAATGAGGGTGATTTTGGTAATTTGTATTTAGAATTGTTGGTAGATTAATCTTGGGGTTTCCTGCCGCTAAACGTAGAACCAAATGAAGTCCAGCAAATCCTTTATTATGAATATAAACAGAAAAAGCTGGATTAATCGTTATCTTTCTTGCTGTACCTTGATCAATAAGCTCACCCGTCATAGTAATAGCATTTTTTGAAAGACCCTTCAGAGTATGCAGCTGCAAGGTGTTATTATCAGCTTTAACGTGAGATGTAGAACTAGTTTTTACTTGTCCTGGATAACCATCAGCATCTCTTTTTAGATCATTACTATGGACATAATCAGTTGGCGAGATAATTGATCCGTGCTGATAATAACCAATACGCTGACGTGTTTTGGGATCATATATTAAAAGCGAGTAAATATTCACACCCGTATCAGTGACACTCTCTAGCAGATTATCCTCAGTATATTGCATTGATGCATTAGCTTTCACATGACGCTGTGTGGCAACGTTCCACATCCATTTTGCTTCCGTTTGCCGCTGCATCTGCATAGCTGTATTGTCTTTGGATTGATAACCATACTCAACGCCTTGCGCATAACCAATTTCGATTCCTGATTTTTTTGTTTTAATACCATTGCTAATTGTAATCAGACCACCTAGGGTAAAAGTGTTATAGCTATCGTGGGTTGCTATTGGATGATTCCAACCTTTAGCACCGAACAACGCACCATGCCTAAATGTTCTATTACCAGCACAATCATTGATTAATACAAACACTGAAGGTGCATCATAGTTCCAGTAGTTACGTTTTTGCGCATCATATCTGGCTTGCTTTAAATCAATAATATGGCCTTTTGTATCATGCGTTAATGATCCAGTTTTTAATCGTGCACGATTATGATCATAGGTTGACACTTGTTGGGTGCCATGATCATAGACCTCCTTTAAAAGCCCCGCCTTCCATGTGTAATCTATAGCTTGATTAGGCATATTGGTTTCGATCTGCCTAGCAGCAAACATATTGCCAAAGACAGTTTGCTCCAAGTTGATCACAAAGCGGATAGACTTACCAAGTTGACCGCCTGTACGGGTTTTGCGTAAAAGCTGTTTTTTAAAATCATATCGATAAGCACTTTTTGAACCAGTCACCCCAGCTCTTGCGACAGGATTTTTAAACCAATCCGATGTATAAGAGGTAACAGCTGGATGGGCGCGCTTATTTTTATAGCGTCTATCTTGGGTAATCGTTAAAGTCAATTCACCGATAGTCTCATCAAACTCACGCTCATACAAACAAACTGAACCTTGTGGTGTTTGTGTTGCACTAACTCGTTTTACTGCATCATAATTCATTAATTGGTAAAGATTGGGTTCCATCATTAGGCTATCATTTAAGCCATTTTCTTGATAAGTCAGCTGAGCATTGCCAAGCCCACCAGGAGGATTTATTTTCAGTGTCTGGCCTAAACCATTCACCAATAAACTGGTTTTTTTATTCAAGGAATTGAGATAGCTTTCTAGGTGGCCCAAAGCATTAAGCTGCAGCTGATAATCGATTACATTATCGGGCGTAACATCATACATCCAGCGCAATGCATTATCATTGGCTTTTGCTGTCACACCGCCAAGCCCATTTTTTTCACCTTTCGGCTCATCGGCTAATCCAAAAGCATACGTTAACGTTGTCGACACATTTTTATGAAAATCACCTCTATTATCACAAATGTATACAGCCGGCAAAGTAAGATTGATAAGACTATTATTATCGTTATATTCCATCTTGGTAACCGCACCAACCTCATCAGTCACTACAACAGGATTACTCCAAACATCGTGCTCTTTATTAATTTCTGCCGAAGATTGAAATCCAGGTTTGGTTTTGGTGTGCTTTGCCACTGATTTAACAGCCATCCAAGGTTCACGCTTTAAGGTTGGCTGCTCTAAGTCATCAGACATCACTAATCGACTAATCGTTGGAAAATCTTCACTTAGGTATAAAGGTCGACCATCATCAAACCACAACATAAGCTCAATTTCTGTGGCTGCTGCAGACTGAGTAGGCTGATAGTTATTATTGTTTACATTCCTAAAAATATCTTTCAACGTCAACTTCAGCGGATATGCCCCTGCCGCAAAACCCGTCATGTTAATCGTAAAATAGGCTGCATTGTTTGAACTCACCTTCGCAGCAACCGCAGGATTAATTGCAACTTCCACCCAGTCTGCATAAAGACCTTCTTGGGTATTTTTAAGCTCAGCAGTGGCCGGCAACTCAACTGCTTTTACATTCGGCAAGGCCACAGCCACCAATCGTTGACGCGGGAAACTATAAGCTGCGATTGATTGCTGCTTTAAGCTAGAGCTAGTATTTGTGTCTTTTGGCGCTAAGCCATTAAATAGCATTAACCACTGCGTCTTATCCTCTGATTGCAGTGAGACAGTCACACTATCAATAGCACTAATTTTTGTATTAGCTTTGAAGCTGTAGTAAAAATCAGCTCCATTTAAAAACTCACTATCAAATTCATTAGGATTAAATATTTGGGTTAACTTTTGGGTCTGCTTTTGCTCATCCAGATAATTGATTTCTATCTTCAACAGCCCAGACTGCAAATGATTTAAAGTCTCAAAATTAACCTGCAGGTATTGATCTTGTATTTGCATATCCATCGTGCAATACAGCTCTTGCATGCTTGGCTTTGTTGCTACAACCTTGCTGACTAAATGAAATGGCAAACTGACTTCGCTATCACCGCTTGCACTCGCCAAGCTGGCAGAATACAACCCCGTTGGGAATGCAGATAAATCTGCAACCCATTGGTCAGCAGCTTTTTTTACAGGCACATGACCGATAGGCAGGTTATCTTGATACACCACTATTTTTTCAGGCTGATCTACTTTGCCTAAAATTTTTAACTGTGCTGTTTTAGGGTCGATAATAAATACTGGGTTATACGAGTCATGCGAGTTAGCAGTCACTAATTGGAACTGTCCAGAGCTCTGGTTTACTTTCTCATCTAGCTCGACCTGCTCATTGATATTAACCTCAAGCACATAATCAACTTCATAAACATAACGATCCGTTGGTAATTTATACGGCGCAAGATCGACCTGCAAAGCACCTTGAACGACCTCAGGCACTAAATTGTTAATCGCTTTCTCAGGATGACCCAATGGATATATCTTTATGGTCTGCTTGGCATTTTTTTCTTTAACCATTGGCCAAGTTAAGGTGGTGCCATTAACAGAAATTGCAATCGGAATTCGTTTGGCGTCAATACCAAAATATTCCGGCGTTTCTGGCATTAATATTTTTGTTGCACGACCTCCTAAATCTCGAACATATTCAGTGCGCTCTAAGTCTTGCGCTGTCCACTCTAACAATGCAGGCAAATCATCATAGTCAATGGTTGACAAATCTTTAGAGGCTGATTGCCACTTTGCTGTTTGTTTGCTACTTAAATCTGACAAGGAAATTTGCAAAGCACCTTTTTTATCCGTCATTAAAAAAACCTGACCGGCAGGATCGTGAACTGTTTTCTCAAGCATCAACTTTGGATTTGGCCCCTCCCCATTCACTTCATCAAATGAATTATAATTGGTGAACTTTTGGCTAATGATCTTACCTGCTCGCTCATGGAACTCAGCAACGGGTAATATATTTTTAGGATTATACTCAAAGCGTTTAACATCGATATGATAAGTTTTTTGTGGCAGCTGCTCAGTTCTTCGATGATTGATCGGCCATGACGAGGTCAGTTTGATTTCCTTTGATACTTTATTGAATAAGGTTAAGAAAAAGCCCTCGCTAACACCGGCTGCATTTTGCTTAACAATTTCTAAACCACGATTATCACGCAAATTAAGCTCTAGTGCATCACGAACAGTATCGGTTTGAATAGGCGTTGGTAAATCATGCGTGTTTTTTGGCGGCAGTGTTCCATAAGCAAACGCACGACTACCAACCGGCTCTGCAAACATATTTAAAAGATACTGAGTTAGCGGTGCCACTTCCTTTGGTGTTTGCATCCCAGTCATTGTATAAAGCGGTTTAAATGCAAGACCCGTGGATGCAATCAACTTACCAATCCGGCTATAAAAATGATATTCCTTCTGCTGGTAAGGGTTAGTCACGCTCAGCACCTGATGAGGAATATCACCATACGCAGAAGTTGTGGTTAAATCCATAGGTGCTAAATCCGACATTTGCGGGTGCGGTAAATTTTCCCATTGAACATCTTGCCGAATAACACTTACTTTTGTTTTGGTGAGTTTCTCACCGCGCTGATTATATCCAGACCGATAGCGTCGATCTTTTACGCTAGGCACAAGCTTAGCAATAATGGTCTCAAGTGGCGTGTCGGTATCGAGCGCATACTCCAGTGGATTAGCATATTGATGCTCATACACTTTCTCACCAAATTCATATTCAAAACGAGTTATCGCGTAGACATTTTTCTTAATGACTTTAGCGGCTAAAAGCACACATCCATTTTTATCGCGCCAATAGAGCGTATCACGTGTCTCGTTGGTTTTAGGGTTAATTAAGTTACTTCGCTTAGTCACCCCACCAAAGGAATCAAAACTTTGTCGTTTCTCAGTCCATGCTTTTTCTTGGAGACTATCTGCTTGCTCTGCCACATACCAAAAAACAGGACCGGTTTTTACGCAAGTCTTATTACCATCTAAGTCAAAATCAAATAATGTGACTCGATCAAGTTTTGGATTAGGCTTAAGAGCTGCTTGTAAATCTTGCAGTGGAATACCTTTATTAATATATTTTGAAATATCAAGGCTCACCGGGCTATCATACTGCACTTGTCGTTCAATTTGTCCGAATGCATTTCGCTGATACTCAATCACTTGACCATCATTACTGGTTTTAAAAACAACATTGCCTACCGCGTCTCGAATTAGAAATACCGCATGACCGCTTGGATCGATAGAAACGATTTTCTTGCCTCTGCCGTCATAGATGTACTTGGTTTGCAACGTTTGTAAATTTTTGAGTAGCTGACTAAAAGTCGCCGGCATATTTGGATCATCAACCGGCACATCAACCACCGATGAGCTTATTTCTTGTTTTGCAAAGTTATACTCGGTATTCACTTGGCGTGGTTTTTTTGAGTTGGCACCAAAAATAATACTCGCTTTTGCTTGTATATCATGATGGATGTATTCCATTATCGGAGCCGTATTAGGCAGTTCCTCTAAACTAAGGCTGCCTTTTTGATCTGAATTAAGCGTTGTATCGTAGTAATTATCCGCCGGAAGCTGCACAGTCTTTTCGCGTTTCGCGCCATCATAAACAAACGTTCGAGTCGCACCATTTTCAGCAATCGTTTCCTTAGCCAAACCTAATGCATTCAATTTATATTCATTAGTTTTACCTACAGAGTCCGTCGTCATGACTTTTCGATTGGCGGTATCGTAACCATAAGCAGTATAGCGGTCACCGTCAAAATCGAATGGTAAAGCAACCAGGGACTTCACTAACCCCGCATAATCATCTCGCTTTGGAGTAACCCGTTGCTTAAAAGTCCATGTAAATAAAACATTGTCGTTCTTATCTGGAATTAACTCTGTCACCTCGCCGCTTGGCTTAACACTAAAAATTTTACGCTTTAAGTTATCATGCACATAATAGTGCGTTTGATCTGCTGGCGACTGATAATCTGATTTTAGGGTTGCTAACGCTGTGGTTAATGATAGCTTGGCAAACGCATCAGGATTACTCAACGGTTTTGCATACACGGTTTCAGCAATTAGTAATTTTCTTGCATCATAAACAGCATGTTTAACAATACCCGTGGGCGAAATTTCAATCACTGGTCGACCCAAGCAATCTGGGATATAACGCGTTTGTCGATCATGTGGATCCGTGCGAGACGTCATATAGTCTTCAAGTTCAGCACAGGTTTTGCTTTTTACCTCATCAATCGCAACACATTTTGCATAATGACATAAGGCAATTTCATGCTGACCTAAATCATAACGCTTTTCAGTCACCGCACCATTGCCGTTGACTTGGAAACGCTCGAGATTGTTAGCATCATAAAAATAATAACACTGCGAATCGGCTGTGGTTTTTAACTGATTAGTGAGATTAATGACTGTTGATAATGTTGACTGATCATTAAGCTGACTCATATCAAGATGATGAACGTAATGACGTACCAGTGTTTTTTTATTGTTCTTATTGTATTGCCACTCGGTCACACAGCCATCGCCATCACAAAAAAATCGCTCATAACCATTTTCATTATAAAAAGTACGACTCACTCGACCTGCTGGGTCTTTTTCTGCAATTACTTTATTGGCTTTATCTAGCGTCTGCTCTGTTTTTAGATTCAATCCATTGGGGTCTACCGCCTGACCAGTGGTTCGATTAATCGAATCCACTAATGTAGCCACTTGATAGGTGGCTGATTGATTCACATCGCTATCAGTGACAAGGGTGACCTTTGATTGGCCATTGTATCTTTTCGCTTCAGTTAATTGTAAGCCATCTTTTTTATCGTCAATAATTGATAATGTTTTGCGATTGAGTTTTTCAAATTCGCTGGTGTTTATCACGCCTTTTGGATCAGTCACTTTTTCTGGGTTACCAAAAGCATCTGGTGTGTAAGCCGTCGTGATTTTTAAATTATTCGCATCTTTAATTCTCGCTGTCACAAAGCCTGCTGAATTGCGTTTCGTTTCATCAATGATACCGAGTGCATCTGTGTAGCTCGCTTCATGACCTTCTAGGTCATATTTATTTTCTGTCGTGTGCTTTAGCGGATCAGTTACTTTTAAAACCTGATCATCTGGTGCGTGAGTGGTGACAGTTTTGGCATCTAAGGCATTTTTTGATTCAACCACTTGCTTAAAAATATTGCGTGTTTCTGTAAACTCAACGCCTTTTACTGGCGTTTTCTCGGTAGACGTTCTTGTCTTTTGTTGATACTCGTATGAGGTGACATTTCCCAAAGCATCGGTGTCTTCTTCGACCTGCTCTAATGCATCGTATTTTCTTTCCCACACCACATCACCCGAGGGCGCTTTTTCTTTAGTCATTAAACCACGTCGATCATAAAAAAACCGTGTGGTTTCATTGATGCCATTCGTGGTGGATGTTCTTTTGCCCAAAGGGTTTTCGTAAAGATGCGTGGTCGTTACACTAATATTTGCACCCGACAC
>CAYXLV010000066.1:0-8635 GCA_964465995.1 uncultured Coxiellaceae bacterium
CTTATGCAGCACAAGGATAGAATAAAATTCATGCCTCAAAAAAAATCGGCACTCGCCGTGTTACCTCTGACACTTTGTTTTCTTTTGATTGGTTGTAGCCCAAAAAAAATCACTCCCGAGTTGATGATTCGCTATCAAGCAGTGCACTCATTAAACCCAGACATTAATAATCGACCATCGCCCGTTGTGGTGACTGTGTATCAACTACAAAATAAAGCTGCTTTTTTACAAAGTAGTTTTTATGATCTTTACCAAAAACAAAATTCGATTTTAGGCGCAAGCTTTATTGACAGTAGTGAAATCGAAATTCGGCCAGCGCAGCAAGACAGTGCCAAAATGTCACTGTGGCCTAACACTCGATACATCGGTATTACTGCTGCTTATCGAAATATTAGTAACTCAAAGTGGCGCATAGTACTACCTGTCCCCGAGAAGAAAGACAAAATCAAACTCAGTGTTTTTATCGGTACTTTAGGTATATCAGCTAACTTTGCAAAGTAACTAAATGATGGCAATAAAAAGGATATAGACATGAGCATCACCAATAATCGTGTTATTTGGACAGAGGGGATGTTTTTAAAGCCTCACCATTTTCAACAACAGGAAAGATATTTCGATTACCAACAAGCTAGCCGCTTCAGTGCAATCAGCCCATACCACTGGGGAATCCTACACTATGAATTGGATCAACAACTGATCAAGCAAGGCAAATTGGCTATCAGTAGCTGTGAAGTAATTTTTCCAGATTATACGTATTGCTCGATACCACATGATACAGCCACACCTGCACCAATCGACATCCCTAAAAATACAGCTAACACGACGGCATACCTCGCCGTGCCGTTACACCAACAAGGCGTCCCGGATACCAAATTAAGTGGAAACACGGATGCAACGACGGCGTTCCGTTATCAATCACAATTAATCGATATTAATGACTTTAATACTAATTTTAATGACTCTACCCAAATTGAAGTTGGTAAATTACAACCTCGCTTATTACTCACCAATACTCAGAACCCAGCTTACAGTAACGTTGCGATTGCACATATTAAAGAAGTTAGCCCAAATGGTTCTGTTATTTTAGATAAACAATATATCCCTAACTGTTTTAACTTATTTGCTAGTGATGTATTAAAAAGTATGTGTCGCGAAGTGTCGGTATTGCTACAAAATCGTGCTGAAGCTATTGCAACATCCATGCTGCATGAACAAGGACGCATCGATACATCAGACTTAATGGGTGCATTGGTGTTACAAATTATTCACCGTTATGTGCCTGTGCTTGATCATATGCAGAATCGCCGGCACGCACATCCTGAAGATTTTTATGTACTGTTATCCCAATTACTTGCAGAACTAGCGACCTTTACCGAACAGAATCATCGACCGCCAGTCATCGCACCGTATCAGCACGATAATCCAACACCGATTTTTATCGACATTATGAATGCGTTGCGATCATCGTTAAGTACGGTATTTCAGCAAAAAGCAATTGCGCTAAAACTCACTAAAAATGAGCAAGGTCTGTGGGTCCACGAACTTGAGAATAAAGATTTATTAAAACAGGCTGAATTTATCTTTGCTGTTAATGCTGAAGGCTCTGCTAAAGAGCTGCGCGAACGTTTTCCAAAACAAATTAAAATTGGGCCGATTGAATCAATCAATCAAATGATTAATCACGCTATTCCTGGCATCCCGATTGAATCATTACCGGTTGCGCCAAGACAGCTGCCCTACATAGCAGGCGCTTGCTACTTTCAGCTCGACAAAAATACCGACTACTGGCAAAAGCTGACTTCATCAGCTGCGCTAGCCTTACAAATCAGTCATCAGCCTAGCAACTTTAGTATTGAGTTATGGGCGATTAATAACAGTTAGGACAATCAATTATGAGCACGGAGCAACTTAACTTTATCGAAACCTCTTACGGCGCCAAGGATTCTCATGCAGCGCTCGATCTTTACGAAAATGAAATTGTCTCTGCCGCAACACCATTACTGATTCTGATTCCATTATTGCGCCATACGACGCACTTTGCTGAACTTGATGAGACACGTAATAAATTGTTAGCCGAGATTGAACAGTTTCAATTGAGACTGAGTCAACTGGCACTTTTTTCAAAACAAACGTTATTCAACTTGCAGTATTGTTTATGTACGGCATTGGATGAGGCCGTATTGATAAATTCGGATGAAAGTACGCTGCCGTGGAAGCAGAACAGCTTGTTGAATCACTTTCACCAAGAAACCTGGGGTGGAGAACGATTTTATACATTGCTCGATGGCATGTTAAAAGATCCTGAACAAAATCGACCGATCTTAGAGTATTTTTATATGCTTTTAAGTTTGGGTTTTAAAGGCAAGTATTATGACGACCATCTCACCTTGTTAAGCATACAAAATGATTTATTTGAGAAGATTAATCAAAAGCAGACCAAAAAAACATTTCCACTCTCCCCGCATTGGCAGCGCTACGTTGAACCGTGGCGATATTATAAAGTCGCCCCTTTATGGTCGACGATCGCGATTGCCGCTGGCATTGTGTTTATCGTTGGCATTGGCGCAAATTATTTGGCAATGAAAAAAATACATCCCGTTATCAGTCAGCTTAATGACAAACCTAACATTGTAACTTCGGAGTAAGCTTGTTATGACGCTTAAATTGATCAATACGAGAGTGCTCATCAGTCTCGTCGCTTTAACTATCATCGCACTAATGATTTATTTTCTTGGTCCCTACCTTTCTATTCACCGCCATGCACCACTAGCCAGTCAGCTTAATCGCATCATTAGTATCACTGTTTTATTTATTGTCTGGCTAGCTGCTTTGCTGATTGCTTTTACCTATCGCCGTATCAAAGAAAGAAAATTAATTTCACTGTTTGTTAAAAATAATAATGAGTCAGAGCATAGTCACAAGCTTGCGGATCTTAATGAGAATATTATCAAGGTTATTAAGAGCCTCAAACAAATGAAGTTTAAAGGGAAAAATAAACGCGGCTATAGTTTATATCATCTGCCCTGGTATTTTACCCTTGGCGCTCCTGCCAGTGGCAAATCGACGTTGATTAATAATGCGGGATTATTTTTACCGATACAAGAATATTTAAGCAAAGAAGATGCGCAAAATATTAAGACCAATCATGGTTATGAATGGTGGGTCTCCGATCAAGCGGTTTTTATTGAGATCTCTCGCTTTATGCAAGCACCCTCTTGGGACAATGAGCAAAATCGAGATGCCTGGCTGCATGTGCTTAAACAATTAAAAGCTCATCGCGGCAGCCATAATATGAACGGTATTATTGTATTGATTAATGCGGCCATGCTCATTGAATTTGATGAAGACACTATTCAACAGCAAATTAAAGCGGCTAAGCAATATATGATCGATATAAAAACACGGTTTAAAGTGGCTCTGCCGATCTATATTTTTATTAGTCAGTGTGATCAGATAGTCGGTTTTGATGACTATTTTAGTCATGTTGATAGCAAGTTGCACGATGAAATACTTGGCATTACCTTTCCATTGAGTCATAAAACGGATGTTGTTCAGTATTTTGATAACAAGTTTGATGAGCTTATCGCCAGGATTAAGTCTCACTCTTTAAAGTGCCTTCATCCTACTGTGAGTGCGCAACGCAACAACCACGCCGCTATTTTTTTTCCACATCGCTTGAGCTTATTAAAAACACCCATACAGTATTTAGTGGATGCTGTATTGGGTGAAACGGTTAATATCAATTTTCCCCTGCGTGGCATTTATTTCTGTAGTGCCAAACAAGCGACGCCGAGTTACGATATATTGAGTGACGCGATAGCGAAAAACTTTCACCTAGATACTCCAACAATCACTGCGCGTGATACTACGCAATCGTCTTTTTTCTTAAAAAATGTTTTTCAAAAAATTATACTTCCAGAAGCCTCTATATCTGAAAATACTAATACCAATAAGCTTAAAGCATTAAGCTATCATCTTAGCTACTTTGTTATGGCGCTGATTTTTATGATCAGCTTAGGCTATATCTCAAACAGTTACCTCTCCAGCCAAGAGAGCATGGCTCGATTGGATAATCAAATACATCTCTTCAATCAACAACAAACCGTAGCGGCTGAGAAGAGTGAGACACTGGCAGATATTGCGGCAAGTTTTGCACCGATGGTTCAGGAATACAACCAATTGCAAAAGACTAGTCAGTCACTGAGTAGTGCTCCGATGATGCCTTTTTATGAAAAATTGATACATTCATTGCAGCTAGCTTTGGGCAATCAGATTTCAGTTATTTTCACCCCGAAATTTCGCCAGCTGGTTACTGACTCGATTAGTGAGGATAGTGATCCGCTGCTGATTTATCATTATTTATTATTTTATACCAAAATTAGTCAACAAAAGCCGTTGGCGTTAAACAAAGAAAATAGTGTGAATCATATTCTGCAATATATCGCCAGTGGCAATCAGGATACTGCAAAGTTTATTATGCAACTGCTTCAGTTTCCATCCAATCAAACATTAACTAACATTGAAGATGAACCTGCAAAGATAAAAGCTCTAAAGCTCAAATTGTCGCATACCTCAGCATCGCAATTAGCCTATATGACCTTGAAGAGTGATTATCTGTACAACAATAAAAGCCATTTATATTACCTCCAGGATGCGGCTAAATACCAAGAGATTGCCAGACGCATTTTTGCTCAAAACTCAAATCAACAAAGAATTTTAGGACTCTATACCAAAAAAGGTTATCAAAATTATTTTTTAAAGCAGCAAGCGTTAGCGATTACGGATGTGAATAACGGTTTGCAGACATTACAACTGCCAGCAAATGCAGAAGCCAAGCAAATGAGTGTGTTGTATACTGTTGACTATATTGCCGCTTGGTCAAGCTATTTAAGTCAGTACCATATTAGACACTTTAATTCGCTGCAAAAAATTATCAATATGCTAAATGATTTTGCTGATGCTGACTCACCGGTTTTATGGACGCTCCGCACTGCAGCAAAAAATACAGCGCTAACAATTAATTTCACCAACCATACTATTTCAGACAAGTTTGCACTGCTTCGCGAAATTTTCAAAAAACCCAAAGCAAAAACTTTAAATTTATGGACACAAACTACGCAAGCTGTTAACGCGCTAGCTAATTTACTGACTGAAATCCAGTCAAGCCCGGAACCGGACCGCGCGGCATTCAATACCATGAAAAGTTTAGTTGCTGAAAAGACGCCAAAAAGTCCGATAACGGTTTTTCATGAAGTCCTACTAAAATCACCAGAGCCGCTAAAAGCCTGGCTATCTGAAATTGAAAAAAATGTTCTTGAAGTACTTTTTGCTATGGCAAAATCCAATATTAATGTTGCTTGGCAGTTTTCTGTCGCACCAACACTTAAACAAGACATCCTCAATCGCTATCCAATCGATGCAACCTCTAACGATGAAATTAGCGCAGAGGCTTTCAGCCATTTTTTTGGTCCTCACGGCACTTTAGATAGTTTTTTTGCGGAGTTTATTCAGCCGTTTGTTAATACTCAGCACGATATATGGCACCGCAAACGAATTTATGGATACTCCATTGGCATATCGCCTGAAATCATTTACGATTTCAAAAAGTTCCAAACGCTGCAACAAGAATTTTTTGCCAACCAAGCCAAGCAAGCTAACGTTAATTTTAGTATCAAGCCGATGAAACTCAGTGACAATTCAAGTAGCTTGACGCTGGCGCTTAATACAACCAATTTATTAACCTACCGCCATGGCCCACTTTTTACGACGGAATACCACTGGCCAAGCGATACTACAAAGCAATTAAATATTATTTTTAATAATTTTGCTGGTGCAACTTATACACAATCGTTTTACGGTGTATGGGCATGGTTCAAACTATTAGAACAATATCCACCCGCCCCCACTAATCAAAAAAATAGCTACTTAATCACCATCAACTACAGCAACCACCAAGCGATACTGATGATCACAAGTAAACAAGTGAATTTATCGAGGTTGTTATATAACTTAAAGCAATTACATTTTCCGGCGGATATAAAATAAGGCAAACGAGAATTATCCAATGCTAATCACACGAGCAGTAGCAACCTTAATAATATACACAAACAGGGAAAAACGTACGAAATGATCACTTTATTTGTTGACCAGGCTGCTATAGAATCGCGAAACGAATCCTTGATCCTTGGGGAGACTGGAGGCGCCACCTACCACTTTAATTATTGTTGAGGGAAAAATGTCAGCTTTATTTTCACTACTACCATTAGTAATCCTTATACTAGTTGCTTACTTAATCATTCGCAAATCAAAAAAAACATTAGTCGTTAATGATGGGGAGTATCCAGCATGGTTTGATAAACTACCTGAACCTGCCCAACAGATTCGGCTGAAAGAGTGGCACAAGAAAACTGAAAAAATCTTTACTGTGAAATGGTTTTTAGAATATTGGCAAGGTCAACGAAGCGCTTTTCACGCCTGGTTTAATTGGATATTGATTCCTGGAATTGCACTCTTCCTGCTGGAAAGATTCCTCGCCCCATTTCATGTTAAAGCACATATCTTGTTATTTATTGAAATCCCGTTTATTCCTCTGCGAATTATTGGGGCAATTATACTATGGAAGTGTGCGGATCATTCAATTAAAAAATTCAAAATAGTAGCAAAAGTTTTCGCTGCAATCTTGCTGATTATTAATGTCTTTCTTCTGGTGGTTTACGGATACGCATTTTGCGCACACCTTTTTGGCATAAAAACCGCTCTTTTACCAAGCTAAGAGCTACTTATTATTAATTTGGTCGGGACGGCAGGATTTGAACCTGCGACCCCTTGCACCCCATGCAAGTGCGCTACCAGGCTGCGCTACGCCCCGACGTTGAAGAGATTATTTAAAGAGGCAGAGTTTAGAGGAATTTAGTGCGAACTGTCCAGTCCTTCATAAAAAAACCACTGGATTTTGCAGTGGTTTTTTTAGTCAACTTTTTGCAAGCCTAATCTCTTGCCTCCAAGGTTTCTAGGACACCTTCTAAGCTTGTTACTGCACGGCGCAAGGAATCTTGCACTTGCTGATTGGCTGCCTGACCACTTTGGGCCTGTACACCGCCTAACTGCTGACGCGCTCCCTCGATGGTATAGCCTTGGTTATACAGTAGGTCGCGTATTTCGCGAACTAATAAAACATCTTTGCGTTGATAGTAGCGACGATTGCCGCGTCTTTTGGAAGGAGATAATTGCGGGAATTCTTGTTCCCAATAGCGCAATACATGCGGGCGTAATTTACATAATCGCCCTACTTCGCCGATAGTAAAGTAGAGCTTCTCAGGAATCGCGGGTAACTCCTCGTTACTCGGCAGACTCACCTTGCTCGTCTGGTTTGACATGACTTTCTACCCTGGATTTTAGTTTGTGACCAGCACGGAAGGTAACTACCCGACGTGCCGAAATTGGAATTTCTTCACCGGTTTTTGGATTTCGACCTGGCCGTTCTTTTTTGTCACGGAGATTAAAATTTCCAAAACCTGATAACTTGACTGGTTCGCCATCTTCTAATGACTTACGAATTTCTTCAAAAAAAAGTTCCACCAATTCCTTGGCTTCCCGTTTATTCAACCCTAAAACATTGAATAAGTGCTCTGCTAGATCTGCTTTTGTGAGTGCCATCTCTTTACGCCCTCAATTGTGCGTTTAATTCCCGTTCTAAAACAGCCACAACGTGCTGTATTATCTCGTTAATTTCATCGTCTACTAGGGTGCGGGAAGGATCTCGAAAGATCAAGCCTATGGCTACACTTTTTTTACCTTCTGCAATCCCTTGTCCCTGATATACATCAAATACCATGACTCGACTTAGCAAGTCCCCAGCACACTGTTGAATGGCGCTTTGCAGTGCCTCTGCAGTGACTGATTCATCAATCAGTAACGCTAAATCTCGGCGGGTGGCCGGGAATTTAGAGATCGGCTGGAACCTTACTAAACTGGCCGATGTCATGGCTGTTAGAACGACCTCAAATAAATATGGTACATGATTAAAATCGAAATGTTGAGCAATTTTTGGATGAAGCGCGCCTAAGTGCCCAACAATTTGACCATTTTGCAACAGGTCAGCGCTTTGCCCAGGATGCAAAGCGGGGTGCTTGCTGGGCTGCCAAGTGAAAGATGTCGCATGATATGTGAGCTGTAATAATGCTTCGATATCACCTTTGACATCATAAAAATCGACTGCTCTGGCCTTGGCTGACCATTGCTCTGGCAAAATATCACCCGCAGCAAGCAAACCTAATTTAGGAGTTTGCAGCCACTCATCGTTCACTTGGGTAAAGCATAATCCTGATTCAAATAAGCGCACGCGTGGAGTTTGGCGATGCTGATTGTATTGCGCCGCTGCTACCAAACCTGGCCATAGGCTGGTGCGCATCACGGCTAAGTCACTGGCAATCGGATTTTGTAAACGGATCGGCGCTTGTTCTGGATCCAACCAGGCTTGATGCTCTTCATCAACAAAGCTATAAGTAATTGCTTCATGGTAACCACGATTAACCAAGGTGTCGGTAATCTTTGCCAATTTAATCGTTTGTTCAGAGCGCTTTGGCATGTCTAATTCAACCGCCAACGCTTGCGGTTGGATTTGGTTATACCCATA
>CAYXLV010000067.1:0-8624 GCA_964465995.1 uncultured Coxiellaceae bacterium
ACAACAACAACAACAACAACAACAACAACAACAACAACAACAACAACAACAACGCCAACAACAACAACAACAACAACAACAACAACAACAACAACAACAACAACAACAACCCGATAATTCAAACTAGGCTTTCACCATGCAACACTACTTACTCGGTGAATTTCTAGGAACCTTATTTCTGATCCTCTTTGGCGGCGGTGTCGTCGCCAACGTGTTGCTACAACAAAGCAAAGGCCATAACGGCGGCTGGATCACCATTGCGACCGGTTGGTTTGTTGCGGTTGTGATTGGTGTTTTTGTAGCCCAATCGGCAGGCTCACCTTATAGTGATATCAATCCCGCTGTTAGCTTAGCAAAATACTGTCTCGGGTATTATACACTCACGAAAATGCTACTCTTTTGGTCGGTGCAACTGGCAGGCGGTTTTTTAGGTGCGATTTTAGTTTGGCTAGCCTACTTACCGCATTGGAAAGTCACCGATAACCAGCAATTCAAATTACTGGTCTTTTGCACAGCCCCCGCCATCCGTCATTACTCCAGCAACTTTATTTGTGAAGTCATCGGTACCTTTGCCTTAGTGGTTGGTGTTGGCGCTATTTTTGGTCGTGCCACGATGAATCATCCAGCCAGTGGTGTTGGCCCATACCTAGTTGGCGTATTGGTCTGGGGAATTGGTTTGTCGTTGGGTGGCCCAACAGGCTATGCAATTAATCCAGCACGCGATTTAGGACCGCGTATTGCGCATGCTTTATTACCCATTGCTGGCAAGGGCAGTTCAGATTGGGCATACGCCTGGGTACCGATTATGGGTCCATTAATGGGTGGCTTGATTGGCGGATTACTATGGCGCTTAATTTTTTGAACCTACATAAAACGGCTCAGTGTTTTAATATTTCTTTTAACGCCGCTTCATCCAGTATTGTAACCCCAAGATCCAGCGCTTTTTGGTACTTGCCGCCGGGACTATCTCCAACAATCACATAACTAGTTTTACTCGAAACACTCCCGCTCACTTTCGCACCCAATGCTTGTAATTGTTCTTTCACTTCTTCACGCGTCAGTTCCTGCAAAGTGCCGGTAATTACAAACGTCTTGCCAGCCAAGCTAGCAGCTTTTGCCACCCGTTTTTTTATTTTCGGCCAATGCACCCCATTTGCAATTAATTGATTGATTAACTCAACATTGTGTTGTTGATGAAAGAAACCCGTAATATGTTCGGCAACGATTGGACCGATGTCTGGTATCGTTTGTAACTCTTCAGTGTTGGCAGTTAACAACGGCGTTAACTCGCCATAATGCAACGACAATGAGCGCGCGGTTGCCTCCCCTACTTCGCGAATGCCTAAGGCATATAGGAAGCGCGGCAACGTGGTTTTTTTGCTGGCTTCGATAGCGGCTAGTAAATTTTCGGTAGACTTATCACCCATGCGCGGCAAGGCGGTGATATCCGCAAATTGCAATTGATAAAGGCCGGTCACATCACTAATTAATTTTTGCTCCACCAATAAATCCACTAACTTATCGCCCAAGCCATCAATATCCATGGCTTTGCGTGATACAAAATGTTTGATGGATTCTTTTAATTGTGCATGACAATACAAACCACCCATACAACGTGCTACAGCTTCGCCTTCGGCCTTAACCACATCCGCGCCGCAAACAGGACAATGTTTGGGAATGTTAATTCGTTTTGCATTCGGTGGACGTTTGGCTGGTATGGCACTGACAACTTCCGGAATCACATCTCCAGCCCGCCGAATAATCACTATGTCACCAACGCGAATATCTTTGCGATACACTTCATCAAAATTGTGCAAGGTTGCATTACTCACCGTAACACCACCGACAAACACCGGCTCTAAACGCGCGACCGGGGTGACTGCGCCTGTGCGACCCACTTGAAATTCAATCGCTTTTAATTGGGTCATTTCTTCATGCGCTGGAAACTTATGCGCAATAGCAAAACGCGGTGCACGCGATACAAAACCTAAACGCTCTTGTTCAGCTAATGAATTGACTTTGTAAACGACGCCATCAATTTCATAAGGCAAGCGCTCACGTTTTTTTAGAATAGCGTTATAAAATTTTTCACATGCACTTAAACCGGTGGCGCGTTTAATTTCTTTAGAAACAGGCAAGCCCCAAGCACGCAATTGTTCAAGCGTCGCAAAGTGCGTGCCTGCCAATTCATCGCTGACTTGGCCAATCGCATACGCATAAAATGTGAGTGGGCGTTGCGCGGTGATTCTTGGATCCAGTTGGCGCAAGCTGCCAGAGGCTGCATTGCGTGGATTAGCAAAGGTTTTTTCACCGTGCGCTCGCGCTTGTGCATTGAATTTTTCAAAACCGGCTTTAGGCATCACAATCTCGCCGCGAACCTCTAAGATCTCAGGATAATCGGTACCGCGTAAATGCAAGGGAATGGCTTTAATGGTTCTCACATTCGAAGTGACGTTTTCACCGGTGCTACCATCGCCGCGCGTGGCTGCTTGCACCAGCTCACCGTTTTGATAAAGCAAACTAATGGCAACACCATCTAATTTTGGCTCGCACACCAGTTCAACCTCCGTATCGCTTTGCAGCAAACGTTGCACTCGCTCATAAAACGCCGTTAGCTCTGCGCTTGAAAAAACATTATTTAATGACAACATCGGTACTTGATGCTGCACTTGCAGAAATGCTGGTAATGGTTTTGCACCAACGCGTTGGGTGGGTGAGGTGCTGGACACTAATTCAGGATATTCGTTCTCGAGCTTTTGGAGTTCACGAAAGATTTTATCGTATTCACTATCAGGAATGGTTGGCGCATCCAACACGTAGTATTGATAGTTGTACTCGTTAAGCGCATCGCGCAATTTGGCGACTTTGGTTTTAATCGTGCTTGGAACTTTACTCATTGCAACCGGCATTAAGCATTAACAACTACGCATCAAGCTCAAATAAATCTGGCGTTCGATGTGCAGCAGCATAAGCGCGTATGTCTTGATTCAATTGTGTAATCGATTCTTTTGTTAAACGCTGTTGATTAGCATCTAAAACAGCACCGCCTAATTCTTCGACCAATTGAAACGCTGTTTCCACCATTAATTCAAAGGCACGTTGTGGGTCTTTTAATTTATCGACCTTCATATACATCACTAAACCGCGTGTCGTAAAACCACCCATGGTGGATAAATCAAACGTACCGGCTTGTGTCGCAGCCGCCAGGCTAAATAAAATAGCACCTCGACCGGTGCGTTGTTCATGGCGATGGAAAATATTCATTTCACCATAGCGCAAACCGCAACTTAATAAGGACTGCAGCAGCTCATATCCTAAGTAGCTTTGCCCTTTAGGTGCAGTAAGGTAAAACATAATTAACCCATTGTTAGGCGGCGCAACTGGTTGAGGAGCTGCTTTTGGCTCGGCGGCAGCACGACGCTCTGCTGCTGGTGCTTTAGCTTTTGGTTTGATGCCCAAAATTGCATCGGCATCATCGATATCATCAGCGGCTAACTCGTTACCTGCCGCTTGTGCTTCTTGCGCTTCTTTCGCGGTTACATATGCTGCCGCAAATTTTTGGGCGTATTGAATATCTTCACGTAATGGATGATCATCGAGATTTTGTAAGGGCTCATTATTTTTAGGCAGCCGTTTGCGGTAGCGATTGGATGTACTTTCTTTGCGTGGACGAATAATAAAAAAAATTAATAATGTGCCAATGACGACAGTCGTCACTAAAATTGCAACTGGTGATGTTATCATGCTTAAGCCTCTGCCATTGCGATTGCTTCTTCCATATCCACTGCAACCAAGCGCGAAACCCCAGCTTCCTGCATGGTTACCCCCATTAAATGATCCGCCATTTCGATGGTGACCTTGTTGTGACTAATGACTATAAATTGTGTTTCTTTAGCCATTTCTTTTACCAGTGCACAGTAGCGACTGACGTTTAAGTCATCTAGCGGTGCGTCCACCTCGTCCAAGATACAAAAAGGTGCTGGGTTAATTTGGAACATGGCAAAGACTAATGAAATCGCGGTTAATGCTTTTTCACCACCGGAGAGCATATGAATTGTCACATTGCGTTTACCCGGTGGTTGCGCACGCACGGTGACACCAGCGGTTAAGAGATCTTCTTCTTCCAATTCTAAATAGGCTTTACCGCCGCCAAAGACGCGTGGAAAAATCTTTTGGAAGTTTTCATTAATGCGTTCAAAAGTGTCTTTAAATTTCGAGCGTGTTTCACGATCGATTTTGCGGATGGCGCTGTCTAATACACTTAGCGCCTCAGCTAAATCGTCATGTTGTTTGTCTAGATATTCTTTGCGTTCGGTGACGCTTTTATACTCGTCGATTGCAGCTAAGTTAATGGGGCCTAAGCGCGTTATTTTTTGCGTAATTTTATCGGCATTAGCTTCCCATTCACTAATAGCAGCTTCTGCGGGTAGCTCTTGTAATACTGTTTCTAATTGCAAACCGCTTTCTTCGAGCTGCTCTTTAATGGTGGTTTGTCGCACTGTAACCGTTTGGCGCTCCATGCGCAGTTCTTGAATTTTTGTTTGTAGCTCAGCCGTTAAGGCGGTTAATTCGTTGCGACGTGATTCTAGTTGCTTTAGCTCTTGGCTGTGTGAGGCAAATTCATTTTCAACCGTATGCAATTCTTTTTCAATCACCGCGCGTTGTTCCAGTTGCGCTTGCAGTTGACGGTTTAATTGCTCTAGCGGGCCGTCGGTTTCCGTTAAGTTAGCGCTTAATGCTTCGCGGCGTTCTGCCAATTGATTCAGTTGGCGTTCGGCGTGAGAAACGGTGCGCTTTAAGACGTTCAGTTGGTTTTCACTCGATGTAATACGAATGGATAATTCATCAGCGCGTTGTTTTTCAGCTTGCGCGTGAGCGCGTGCTTGGTCCAATTGTTGACGACGTTGGTCGCGTTCGGCTAATAAAGCTTCTTTTTGATCGCTTAGTCCGGCCAAGCTTTGTTCCGCTTGTTGCTGCTGGGTTTGCAGCTGCATTAATTCATCTTCAATTTGTGCTTGTTGTTGTTGGCAATCTTGTAGTTCTGACTGTAAGCGTTGCTGCTGTTGTTGTAATTCGTCTAAACGAGATTGGTGGGCAGTGTAAGCTGAACGTGCTTCAGTTAATTGTTTGGTGAGGTTTTGGTATTCGCTATGTTGTTGGTCGCGATCCATTTCAAGTTGCGCTAAACGTTGTTCACCATTTTGTAGATCTGATTCAAAGCCAGCAATTTTACGGCGCAAGTTGGCTAATTCTTCAGCTAAGGTTTCCAGCTCTTGTTCACGACTTAAGATACCGTTTTCACCGTCGGATGGCTTCGCGATTCGCACCCAGTTACGGCCTAACCAAATACCATCACGGGTGATTACAGAAGCCGTGTCCGCTAAATCGGCACGCAGTGCTTTGGCCGCTGCTAAATCATCGGCGATATAAATATTTTGCAACCAATTGGTGACTGGCCAGTCAGTTTGGACTTGGCTTAATAATGTTTTGGCATCGCTCGTGTTAGTGTGATGATCGTGGCGACCGCCGTCCACTAAAGTCAAACGACCCTGGTTTATGCCGGTAACATGATCAATAAACTGATCAACATCATCAACACACACTGCATCAAAATAACCGCTTAATACCGTTTCAACCGCTAACTCCCAACCCGCATTGACGCGTAATTCTTTACCGAGGCGTGGTCGTGATTGTAATTCACGTTCTGACAACCACGCTTTGGTATGATCATCGTTCACACCTAAAGCGGATTGCTGTAACGCATCTAAAGCGGCATGACGTGCTTCGATACTTTGTAGTGCTTTACGTTCGGTTTTTAAATTTTGGTTGAGGTCGCTGTTGCTTTGACGTTGTTGATTGATATTGGCGCGGGTGGATTCTAACTTTTCGGTGATGGTGTCGATTTGGGCGGTTAACAAATCGACGCGTTCGGCCAGTGGTGCCGCCTCGGCGACTAAGCCTTGAATATCGTGCATTGCAACCCGTGATTGTAAATCGGTAATGCGTTGCACTAGGCGGGACAATTGATGACGATAGTTTTCAACTTTGGTTTTGCTGACTTCTGCTTGCTGGTTGGTCTGCGCTGATTGCGATTGCCATTGATCCCAATTAAATTGCCATTGCTGCATCGCCTCTTCAGCTTCTTGCAAATTTGCTTCGGCCAATCGTACCACTTCGGTGACGTTATCGGTTTTGGGAGTAAGTTGTTCGATTTCGTAAGTGAGTTCGGAAATTTGTTCTTGTTGTTCGGCGGAGTTATCTGAAATTTCTTGATGCAAGGACTCAGCTTCATTGAGTTCGGCTTGCCAGCGTGAGGTTTGTTCTTGGGTATGTTTAATTTGTTGCTCGATCCGAGCCACTTCCGCCCCCAAACCGTAGTAGCGCTTTTGTACTTCGTTTTGTTTTTCAGTTAATTCAGACTGCCATAAACGGCCTTTTTCAATTTCAGTTTCAACACCCCGTAAATTAGCAACTTGTTCTTCATGCTCTAAAGTAAAGGTATTAATGCTTTCATCGTGCGAACGGCATTGCTCATTAAACGCTTGCCATTGCAATGCCTTCACTTGGGCATGGAGTAATTGTTCTTCGGCTTTGTATTCTTGGTAGCGTTCGGCGGCGTTGGCTTGGCGTTTTAAGTGGCGTTGTTGTTTAGTGAGTTCTTCGCGTAAATCATTGAGTCGGTCGAGGTTTTCATTGGTGCGTTTAATGCGGTTTTCCGTTTCACGGCGGCGCTCTTTGTATTTGGAAATACCAGAAGCTTCTTCCACAAAAACCCGTAAATCTTCTGGCTTGGCTTCAATCAAGCGGGAAACCATACCTTGCTCGATAATGGCATAACTGCGTGGCCCTAAACCGGTGCCTAAAAAGACATCTAAAATATCGCGGCGGCGGCAGTGTGTGCCATTAAGAAAGTAGGCGGATTGGCCGTCTCGTTCAACTTCGCGGCGGACTGAAATTTCTGCATATTGAGCATATTCACCGCCAATTCGGCCTTCTGAGTTATCGAACACTAACTCGACGGCAGCCTTACCCACCGGTTTACGCGCAGTTGTTCCATTAAAAATAACATCGGACATTGATTGTCCACGTAGCTGTTTGGCAGAAGTTTCTCCAATCACCCAGCGGATCGCATCGATAACATTGGATTTACCGCAACCGTTGGGACCAACGATGGCGCTCATATGACTTTTGACGGGGATAACGGTGGCATCAACAAAGGATTTAAAACCAACTAACTTGATACTTTTCAGATACATAGGGGCTCTACTTCACAGCTTTCAACGATGCCTTAGTCTACCGAAAAAGTTTTAGCTTGGGTAGCCTTTATCGAGACCGTATGGATTCTGCCGAGTGAATTCTGTATTCTGTCAGCCTTCTTATATATAGGTAACCATATGGACCGGAATGACATTGCCACGCAGTTAGAAAAAGCGGGTTTGCAGCATCGCGAATCGCAATTGGATATGATTGTTGCCGTGGTTAAAGCTGTTCAAGAAAAAAGCATTTTATGCATTGAAGCACCCACCGGTACCGGTAAAACCATCAGCTATTGTTTAGGCAGTCTACTCGCCAGAGATAAAAAACATACCATCGTCATCAGCACCGCCACTATTACTTTGCAAGAGCAATTGGCCAGTAGTGATTTGCCGCTACTTAAAAAAATTACCCAAACGGATATTAGCTACGCGATAGCAAAGGGTCGGCGGCGTTATGTGTGTTTGCAGCGTTTATATCAACAAGATGAGCAAGCTGATTTGCTGGCGGACAATGCTATGCTGCAAACGCTGCAACAACAGTTTGAAACAAAACGCTGGCAAGGTGATCGTGATGATTTAGAAACGATGATCACGGATCAAGAATGGCAAAGTATTAGTACGGATGCGTCAGGCTGCAGTGGTAAACATTGCGAATATTATGAAGAGTGCGCGTTTTATAAAGCTCGGAAAAAGATTTATCAAAGCGATATTATTGTCACCAATCACAGTTTATTGTTGTCCGACTTGGAATTAGGTGCTGGAACCATTTTGCCAGAGCCTGAAAAAAATATTTATATTATCGACGAGTGCCATCATCTCGCCCATAAAGCCTTGGATCATTTTGCCAAGTTTGCCAGCATTATGGGATCGGTGGATTGGATTAATCAATTAACGCGTGCGCTAACCAAAGCTTTGCAAGCCGGGGAAATTCAAACCAGTACGCAAGAACACCTGAATCAAAGCACGCATGATTTGGTGCAAGCGTTAAAGCAAATGCGCAATTTCCTGGAAGCCAACCACGCACAATTTACCGATGATGTTTGGCGCATTGTTGATATGAGCGAGGATCTATTATCGTTAGCGCAAGTGATTTTGCAATTAAGCCAAGATGTTTACCAACGCTGCGAAGTGATTATTAGCCAGCTGGAAATCACCGCTGAAACCCATGAAAAAAGCAATCCCGAGCGCGCCAACCAAGTTGCCACGCTAATCACTCAATTTGGTTTTGTCTGTGGGCGCGCGAAAAATTTAATGGTGACATGGCAATATTTTTGTCATCAACGCCAACCAAATGAGGCGCCGATTGCGCGTTGGTTTGCCAAGCGTGATGAACACTATTTTTGTCACACAGCTCCTATCAATGTGAGC
>CAYXLV010000068.1:0-6763 GCA_964465995.1 uncultured Coxiellaceae bacterium
TAATTTCAAACTTGCTTTACTAACTTGTGGGTAATGATTAGGTCGCGCAATGACGGGAGTTTCTGCATCGCTCAATGCCAGGCCAACGTCACCCCGCGGCAGCGACCGCGGGGCCTATGAGCATGCCCCAGATTGCGCGATCAAGTCGCGCAATGACGGGAGGCTGCACTCGCGCAATGACGGAAGTCTGCATGTCGTGTCGGGAGGATAACTGCAGCTTACAAGCCACACAATTATCAAGACTGCTTCGGTGATGCTTTTTTTGCCGCTGCTGGCGAAGGCACTAAAATAACTGGTGCCATCCATGACGGATTAATCCAAGCCGAGCCAAAAAACCGTTCTGCATTACCAAAATCTTGCTGCATCATGCGATCCATTGATAATGAAAACTGCTGCATGGTTTGCAGCTCTTCGTTTTGTTGTTCACGTAATTGTTTATAAAGTCGATACGCTTTTGCATCAGTCATCCGTTTGCCGTTTTTGTAAGCCACAATATTTAACGTGGGCTTACCAGCCTTATGCGTATCTAAATGCACATAAATTGTCTGAATATCCGGGCGATAATAATTCATTCTGGCTTGCTGATACTGCACTAGATTCACCCAACCTACCGTACCCGTTTGCGCATCGCCCACTTTCAACCAATCTCCCTTTTGAAAAATAGGCACCAAACGAACATTTGGCGCCAGCTTTTTCACTAACTGTGTTTTATTCGCTTGTGCATAAAGTAAAACCATATCGGTTTTTGCAGAATCCGTACTGGCTGCTGGCACATGCCCCGCGGCAGGCATATTGGCCAAAGCCGCTGCACTGATCATTACACCTGTCATACCGATGGCGATAGTCATAACCCTTTTCATTGTGTCTCTCCTTGGTTGCACATCAATTGATGCGTGCAGTATATCGATTTCATTGTATCCGGCCCAGCCTTATTGACCGGCCTTAGCCTTCAATTTATGTACTAAATGTACATATTCTTGATTCGCTTTTTGATCCACCAAATTATCGCTCCAGCTATTGATATACGAATACACAATAAACCCAACAATACTAACCGCCTTAAGGATGAGCTTTAGCAACTCTAACCATCGGCGATTATTATTCGATGTAGGCGGATTATTAATAATGATAAACATGATCGTCTTCTCCCTATAAGTACTCTATCTGTTCTCAATGCCTGCTATGGTAGATCAGCCCTCTCACTCTCACAAGCCCTTTGCGCGGTTAATCGAATACTGACATTAGCGTTAAAACAGTCAGTTTTTTGCGAGCTTTAGATATGGGAAATAACTTGACACATTACCCCCACCCCCTCAGAATCTTGGCTTTTACCTAACTATTGAGGGAAGCAATGAGCAAAAATTACACTTTTACCTCGGAATCAGTGTCGGAAGGACATCCCGATAAAATCGCTGATCAAATTTCAGACGCCGTTTTAGATGCGATGCTAGCCCAGGATAAAAATTCCCGCGTCGCCTGTGAAACGATGTGTAATTCAGGCATGGTACTCGTTGCCGGTGAAGTGAACACCGCCGCTTGGGTCGATATCGAAAAGTTGGTGCGTGAAACCATTGACGAAATTGGCTACAACAATCCTCACTTAGGTTTCGAAGCCGAAAGTTGCGCTGTCTTAACCGCCATTGGTAAGCAATCCGCCGACATCGCGATGGGCGTTGATCACCGTGATGACAAACAGCTCGGTGCTGGCGACCAAGGTCTGATGTTTGGTTATGCCAACAATGAAACCGATGTCTTTATGCCCGCCCCTATCACTTATGCCCACCGTCTCGTTAAACAACAATCTAAAATGCGCAAAACTGGCAAGCTACCATGGCTTCGACCTGATGCAAAAAGTCAAATTACCCTTCGCTATGAAAACGACCAACCTGTCGCGGTTGATTGTATTGTGTTATCAACCCAACATTCCCCAGACGTCGATCAAAAAACAATTTTTGAAGGCGTGATGGAGGAAATTATTAAACCGATTATTCCTGCTGAATGGCTCACCGCCAATACACGCATGTATATCAACCCAACCGGCCGCTTTGTGATTGGTGGACCTGTCGGTGATTGCGGTTTAACTGGCCGTAAAATTATTGTGGATACGTATGGCGGTAAAGCACGCCACGGTGGTGGTGCTTTTTCTGGCAAAGATCCATCAAAAGTGGATCGCTCTGGTGCTTATGCAGCACGTTATGTCGCAAAGAATATCGTTGCCGCCGGACTGGCCGATCGTTGCGAAGTTCAAGTGTCTTATGCAATCGGTATAGCAGAACCGACTGCTATTATGGTGAATACATTTGGCACTCATAAAATTCCTGAAGAACGCATCAGCCAATTAGTCTCCGAACATTTTGATTTACGCCCAGGCGGCATTATTAAAATGTTAGATCTACTCCGACCTATTTATAAAAAGACAGCAGCTTACGGCCACTTTGGTCGCATGGATCCCGACTTCACCTGGGAAAAAACTGACAAAGCTGACCTTTTACGCGAAGAAGCCAAACTGGCTTCACAACAAACTACTTAAAAAAGGATTAACTGATGGAAACTGCAACAATGACTAAAACCGATACTGATTACCAAATCGCGGACATCGCCCTAGCCGACTGGGGTCGCAAAGAAATTTCGATCGCAGAAACTGAAATGCCAGGTTTAATGGCTTTACGTGAAGAATATGGCAAACAACAACCATTAAAAGGCGCTCGCATTGCCGGCTGTTTACACATGACTATTCAAACAGCGGTGTTAATTGAAACGCTAGTTGCACTCGGCGCTGAAGTCCGTTGGTCGTCTTGTAATATTTTCTCAACCCAAGATCATGCTGCTGCTGCGATGGCCAAAGCAGGTATTCCGGTCTTTGCTTGGAAAGGTGAAACCGAAGCAGAATATGATCAATGTATTATTCGCACCTTAAGCGGCCCTAATGGTTGGAAGCCAAATTTATTACTGGATGATGGCGGTGACTTAACCAAAATCGTGCATGATAAATACCCTGAACTACTCAATGACATTAAAGGTTTATCTGAAGAAACCACCACTGGCGTGCATCGCTTATATGAAATGGCCCGCAATGGTTCATTGAAAGTCCCTGCGATCAACGTCAATGACTCCGTCACTAAATCCAAGTTCGATAACTTATACGGCTGCCGTGAATCTTTAATCGACGCAATTAAACGCGCCACGGATGTCATGATCGCTGGTAAAATTGCCCTCGTTGCCGGTTATGGTGACGTCGGTAAAGGTTGCGTCCAAGCATTACGCGGTTTAGGCGCACAAATTTGGGTAACTGAAATTGATCCCATTTGTGCCCTACAAGCAGCGATGGAAGGCTACCGTGTAGTCACGATGGAAGAAGCAGCACCGCACGCTGATATTTTTGTGACCGCCACCGGTTGTGATGAAGTCATTACGCACGACCACATGCTAGCTATGAAAAACGAAGCCATCGTTTGTAACATCGGTCACTTTGATACTGAAATTGATGTTGCCTCGATTGAAAAATACCAATGGGAAAACATCAAACCACAAGTTGACCATGTTATTTTTCCAGATGGCAAACGCATCACATTATTAGCCAAAGGTCGTTTAGTAAATCTGGGTTGCGCCACTGGCCACCCAAGCTTTGTGATGTCAAATTCATTCACTAACCAAGTGATGGCACAAATTGAACTTTGGAATAACACTGCACAATATGAAAATAAAGTGTATGTATTACCCAAACATTTAGATGAAAAAGTAGCGCGTTTACATTTGCAAAAACTGGGTGTGAACTTAACCCAGTTAAGCAAAACGCAAGCGGATTATTTGGGTCTTGATGTGAATGGACCTTATAAGCCAGAGTACTATCGCTACTAGATAATATAGACTCACTGTAAAGCCACTTGGGCGGTTTTTTTTATCGCTCTTGTGGCTTTTTTTTATGCTACAATCCACGCGATGAATACCCGTGTCATACTACTGATTGTTCTTTATATCATTCCCTTATCAGGTGCTGGCACTGATCTTTATGCTCCGTCTTTACCTGCCATTGCTCAAGCCTTGGGCGTTACCGCTAGTACAGCTAAGCTGACGATGACGGCTTACCTCATTGGTTTTAGTTTAGGGCAATTCCTTTTTGGAACTTTATCGGATCTGTATGGTCGCAAACGTGTTTTGATGTGTGGGTTATTGGCGTTTACCCTGGCGAGTTTTTTTGGAGCGATCACTTCGAATATCGGTGTTTTGATTGCCATGCGATTGATCCAAGGTTTGGGCGCAGCTGCACCATCTACAAATGCAAAGTCCTTACTGGTTGATACGATGCACGGCAAGCAATTGCAAAATGCGACGGCTTATATGGTGATTGCTTGGGGGTTAGGGCCAATTTTAGCGCCCGTTATTGGTGGTTATATTCAAGTGTATTTTGATTGGCATGCGAATTTTTATTTTCTTACGGCTTATAGTTTTAGCATGTTGTTATTGGTGGCTGTTTTACTGCGCGAAACATTACAGCAACGTGTCTGTCCAAAGTTGTCGATTGTTTTTTGTAATTATGGACGGGTATTGAAAGATACGAACTTTATGCTGACCGCGGTTGCACTAGGTATTGGTTATGGGTTGTTTGTGACGTTTGGAATTGTTGGGCCTTTTCTTATTCAAGAGCAACTTGGGTTTAGTGCGATTGTGTTTGGGCATATGGCACTGCTGATTGGGCTTGCGTTTTTTGCCGGGTCAATTACTAATCGATTTTTATTAAGTTTTCTGTCGGGTAAACAAATCTTAACGATTAATTTGGCTTTGATTGCACTTTTAGGATTTGGAATGTTGATCACAGCTTATGCGCTGCCAATGTCCTTAAGTACGATTGTTGCACCAATTATGTTGCTGATGTTTACTACCGCACATGTTAATCCTAATTTATTGTCACATAGCTTAACGCGATTTCCCGATATCAGTGGCATTGCGTCTGCCACGCTTGGTGGGGTTTTTATTTTTTGTGCGGCAGTGATTACTTTTATTGCCAGTATGCTGCATCATAGCTATAACCTTGCGCCAACGGCTTGGTTGTATTTTGTGTTATCGATTCTTTATGCTGCGATTTACTTTGGTCACTTGCGTGCTAGATTGCATGAGTAATGCAAACGGCCTGAGTTAAACCAGGACGTTTGTTTTCAAGATTTTTTAGCGATTATTCTACGCAGGTGGATGAACCATTTGCAGAAATTCTGGTATTAATTTTTGGAGTTTGTAGATCTACGCTAGAAGATGAGCACGTCATAGTAACAGGTAAGCGACATGGTTTATTGTCACTATTAAAGTAATAAAGATACCCTTTGTTACTTTGTTCTATCGTTCTAATTGACACTTTATCTTCAGCAAGCAATCGAATTGAAAATTTACAATTTACTGGGTTTTTAAGTCCTCTCACATACATATCACCATAAATTTGGAATGCTTGAGCAGGGCCAGGTTTATTACCGCTGATAGGCACTTTTAAACCTATACTGAATGAATTGTTTGTCACATTCGCTCCAGAACCATGCAAAGAAATAGATAGACCTGTTTCATTCGTTAAATGAATGTCACCATGAACAACTTTAACTTTGTAAATGATTTGATCTTTTGCTACTGCAAAACCCGCTACTCCCAACAGAGCCAATGTAAAACCGAGGCATATCAGAATTTTTTTCATAGTAATCAATCTCCAACACTTTTAAATAACTTTGCAGCATTGCGCTCTTACCAATGGCTTCAGTCAGGCTGCTTCTCAATACAGTCCAACAACTCTCAATCGCAGTGTGTTCATCGATAACACTGCTATCAAAAAAAGCATGAGTAACGCAAACGGCCTAAGCTAAGCCAGGCCGTTTGTTTTCAATATTTTTTAGGGATTATTCTCCGCAGGTGGATGAGCCATTTTTAGAAATTGCGATATTAATTTTTGGGGTTTGTGGATCTGCGCTTGAAGATGAGCACGTCATGGTTACAGGTACGTGACATAGTTTATTGTCACTATTAAAGTAATAAAGATTTCCTTTATTAATTTGTTCTACCGTTTGAATTGATGCTTTATTTGCAGCAAGCAATCGAATTGAAAATTTACAATTTACTGGGTTTTCAAGTCCTCCAACATACATACCACCATAAGTTTGGAATGCTTCAGCTGGGCCAGGTTTATTACCGCTGACAGGCACTTTTAAACCTATACCAAATGAATTGTTTGTCACATTCGCTCCAGAACCTTGCAAAGAAATGGATAGACCTGTTTCATTCGTTAAATGAATGTTACCTTGAACAACTTCAACTTTGTAAATGGTTTGATCTTCTGCTGATGCAAAACCCGCTACTCCCAACAAAGCCAATGTAAAACTCAGACATACTAGAATTTTTTTCATATATTACCCCTCGTTATTGTGTAAATTCTGCCAGGTTATGCCTATTGCCTCCCTCCCTGACAATAGACAATTTATTGTACAATATTATAGGTTGCAGGAGGCCTTTTGAAATATTTCTATTTAAATTAACAGGTTAAATTAATATTTGATAACTAAGTAGCTACTCATTTCCTGGACGAGAACCTGACCTTTTTTCATCATCTGATTTGTTGGTGTCTTTGTCTTCATCATTTCGGAGCATGATTTCGTCTTTGCGTTTTTTTGTAAAAAACCTACTACTGTTGTCATTGTTGTCATTGTTGTCATTGTTGTCATTGTTGTCATTGTTGTTATTGTTGTTATTGTTGTTATTGTTGTTATTGTTGTTATTGTTGTTATTGTTGTTA
>CAYXLV010000068.1:6863-8622 GCA_964465995.1 uncultured Coxiellaceae bacterium
TTCAAATCAACCTGATCTTCGGTCTTTTGTTTTTTATTGCAAACTGTATGGCTTGATTCCTCGGTTTCCTCAACATCATCCCTCATAACTCCACAGGCAAAATTGAGGACTTCAGACCAAAGGATTAGATCACTAACATCACGTAACCAAATATCAACAGAAACCGTATCCCACTTGCGCAGGTCAATGTCTCGAATATTTTGACCACAAAGCGTATCCAAGCGCTCTTTATACCTGTCATATTGCCCAGGCAAACAACTACAACTCTTAGCAATTTCTTGTATATCACGTAAATTGAGCTCTGAAGGAGCTCCAATATGACGCGCGTATTCTCGGCCTAATAAAAGCATCACGGCAAAGACTTTGGCCTTTTCTGCACTGATAGCCGGATTTGTCAGTACATCAACTAACTCATGCGGCGGATATTCGGGGATATCCAACTTCAAAAAACGAGCCTCTAACGCTGTGGTTAAATTTTTCCGTCCGGGTCTTGAGGATGGGTTCTGAGTAGCAAAGATCATAAAACCTTGCTTTTTTGCTGGCTGATTATTCTCATCTGTACCCATCACTAAGCTATTAATCAAGCGCTCATGCTTTAGAGCGCCTGCATTGATTTCATCAAAGATAACCACTTTTCCCGCATGGAATGCGTCTAATAAAATTTTTCTATCTTGCTCATAGTCGCTGCTAACTGAGAAAACAATGTAATCAACCTCCAACACTTTTAAATAACTTTGCAGCATTGCGCTCTTACCAATGGCTGATGCGCCTGACAGCAATACAGAAAAATGACAGTTATCTTGCTGGCGGATGGACAGAAAAATTTTAATGATATTCAAATATTGACGACGACTAGCTGTAAAACTAAAAGACTCTTGTTGCTTGTCTTCCAGGGGCGATTGTAAGTTGCTAATCAGTGATAAAGGTTCGCTCTTATATTGATAATGATCTTGAAAAAACTTGCGCAACATGACCTCAGCAACCTCAGTCAGACTGCTTCTCAATACAATCCAACAACTCTCAATCGCAATGTGTTCATCGGTAACACTGCTATCAAAAAAAGTGGCTTTCATCGCATGATACATCACTGCCATCATATGCAAATGCCTTGGCGACAAGCGCTTTTTCTCAGCTACTGCTGTATCATTCACCATATTATAAGCATTGAGAATTAACAAAGGCACTGTGGCATCTGACACTTTTAATTGCTTTAACACGATTCGGTGTAATAAATAAGCATCGTTGGGTGGCTCACAGGTCACACGCTCAGCATACTGATCAATCAGAGGCTGATGCTCTCCACGAATACCGCCATAATGACCAGCATTACCAATTAAAATGACATTGTGATTAAGTTCATGATCCAGCAGAAAATAACGGCCATTTATTAAAATATGCGGCTTTTCGCTAGCAACCCCTCGCAATAATGTTAATTTTTCTGCTAAAAGGTTACTCTCATCAATAATCAAAAATGGCGTCACATTTTTGTTTTGGTGAGAGGCAAAAGCTTCCAAGCTTTCAAGTCCAATATAGAGCTTGGCCTGTTTTTCGGTATCTTTAGAATAATCACTTGCAAATTCACCGCGCAAAAAGTAGGTCGATTTCCCAAAGCCGGTTGCACCTTCATAAAAAATAATTTTAGATTTTTGCAAGCCTCTTTTGATGCTTTCATAGCGACGCTTTTCATAATCAATGCATTCTGACAACGGGGGGATTGCTTTTTTATAAATTGACAGCGGTTTTTTAGACACAACTGGCA
>CAYXLV010000069.1:0-8588 GCA_964465995.1 uncultured Coxiellaceae bacterium
GAGATGGAGTTTGCGATGTTTTGCAGCATCATGGTCTTACCGGCTTTCGGTGGTGACACGATCAAACCACGCTGACCTTTACCAATGGGTGCCGCTAAATCAATAATTCTGGCGGTAATATCTTCGGTACTACCATTACCAATTTCCATGGTTAAACGTTCGTTAGGAAATAATGGTGTTAGGTTTTCATAGGAGACTTTGCGTTTTGTTTTATCGGGAGCTTCTAAAGAGATTTCTTGGATTTCTAGGATGGCGAAATAGCGTTCACCTTGTTTGGGAGGACGAATTTTTCCGAAAATCGCGTCACCTGTGTCTAAACCAAAACGACGAATTTGACTCGGAGAAACGTAAATATCGTCTGGGCCGGCTAAATAAGAGCTGTCTGCAGAACGTAAAAAACCAAATCCGTCTTGCAATATTTCCAGCGTGCCGCCTCCAAAAATATCTTCGCCTTTTTTGGCATGCGCTTTCAAGATCGCAAAAGTAATGTCTTGTTTGCGCATACTGCCAACGCCTTCGATACCCATGTCGCTCGCGATTTGGCTTAATTCAGACGCAGATTTTTGCTTGAGTTCAGATAGATTCATAGTGCTTTCACCATTAGTTATTGATTATATACAGTAATATTGATCCACAAGTTGGAAATTACCTATAGAATTGAAGGGATTTATTCGGGACGGTTAATGGATTATTGTTTTGGTCACAACCTTCCAAGTCGAGATTCTAGCCACATGCTGCGATGAATGCAAGCACTCCACTTATTTGAGATTTTCATTTAGAAATTCTACTAACTGTGACTTTGTCAGCGCACCCACTTTGGTTGCGGTCACATTGCCGTCTTTAAATAACATTAAACTGGGGATTCCACGAACACCATATTTTGCTGGTGTATCAGGATTGTCATCGACATTTAATTTAAAAAATTGAACGCTTTGATTAAATTCTTTGGCTACTTCATCAAGAATAGGAGCAATAGCTTTGCACGGTCCACACCATTCTGCCCAAAAATCCACTAATGCGAGTTTATCAGATTGCAAAACCTCGCTGTCGAAGTTAGCGTCAGATGTGTTTTTGATAAATTCGCTCATTATGATTCCTCAAGAGTTATGTCGATGGTCGTCATCGTAATCGAAAGCGTCACGTTTGGCAATCCACCTCACTTAGCCAAGGGCTAAGCGGGTTCCGAATAAGATTATTTGATTGAACACCAAAACATTGACCAACAGCAAAACGATAATAATTACCAATGGTGAAAAATCAAATCCAGAAATGATTGGAATAAAACGTCGTGCTTGGCGTAATAATGGCTCTGTAATTAAGTGAATAATGGCACCTAATGGATTGCTATATTGCAATGCTGGAAACCAACTCATTATGGCGCCGATAATCGTCGCATAGAAAAAAATATTCACCAACTTAATTCCTAGATAACCGACGACCAACACCAAGGCGCCTAGGAGATTAATCATCGTGCCAAATTTAATCAGAAAGACTAAATACGCTTGCACACCTTCTAAAATCATCGCTAAGGCAATAATCGCTAAGTCGAAACCACCAATACCTGGCAGTACTTTTCGAAAAGGTTTAATAACGGGTTCAGTCATGCGCACCACAAATTGGCAAATGGGGTTATGCCATGGCGCACCAAATTTTTGAAATAATAAACGTGCTAATAAAACATAAATATAAAGGTCAACAATAATGTTAATGACTAAAGAAAGCGCGTTGCTCAATACGTTCATCATAGCGTCCTTATGTTATTGGTTAAGCTGATCGCCAAGCTCTTGCGCTCGCGCGCTGGCGGCTTGCATGGCATCAGCCACGATTTTATTTAAATTTGCATCATTGAAAACATGGATGGCTTGCTCGGTGGTGCCTTTGGGTGATGTGACCGCGCGGCGTAATTGTTCAACATCTTGATCGGATTCCATTGCTAAACGTGCTGCACCTAAAGCCGTTTGAGTCACGAGCATTTGCGCGACCTCTTTTGGTAAACCCATTTTTTGCGCAGCTTGTTGCATTGCTTCCATGACTAAAAAATAATACGCGGGACCGGAACCTGAAACCGCTAGTGCCACTTTCATCAACTCTTCTTTTTCTAACCAAACCACTAAACCAACGGCACGAAAAATAGATTCCGCTAAACTGCACTGGTCTTCACTCACTTGCTGATTAGCAAACAAGGCTGTCGCTCCCGCTTGAACTGCCGATGCAATGTTTGGCATTGCGCGCACGATAGCGGCTTGATGCTCAAGATACTGTTTGATGGAATCAGCGCTTACGCCGCTTGCAACAGAAATGATTAAGGGATTTTTGTCTTTGATAATCGTTTTTAATTCTTCGCAAACCAGCTGAATATGATTAGGTTTCACCGCTAAAATAATGACATCACCATGCTCGGCGGCAATACAATTATCGCCGGTGACTTGTACTTGAAATTGATTGGCTAATGCTTGCAGTTTTTCTGGGGAAGGGTTAGAAATCCAAATATCTTTGGCCATAAAACCATTGGCCACTAAACCGTGAATAATTGAACGCGCCATATTCCCCGCGCCAATAAACGTGATAGTTGGTGTTGTCATATTGGCATTGTCTCCATTGTTATCAAGCTGACTACAGCATACCGAATCATGTCATTAATTGAAACGCATCACTGGCGATGCGCTATTGCCTGACACCAAAAATAGCGGTGCCGACTCGCACCATCGTACTGCCCGCAGCAATTGCCGCGGGAAAATCTGCGGTCATTCCCATCGACAAGGTATCGAGCTCAACACCTTGTTGATTTAATTGTTCGTATAACGCATGCAATTGTTGAAACTGGTGCAGCTGCTCTTCAAACTCTAACGCAAATTTTGGGATAGCCATTAAACCTCGCAAACGAATATTTTTTAATGCTTGCAGCGCACCGGCTAACTCAGTTACCGCAGCTGGCAGCACGCCTGATTTGCTGGTTTCTTCGCTAATATTCACTTCGATACATACATTTAATGGCGCTAAATTTTTAGGTCGCTGCGCATTAAGTCGCTCGGCGATTTTTAAACGATCAACACTTTGCACCCAGTCAAAATGTTCGGCAATTTTACGCGTTTTGTTTGCTTGTATTGGCCCGATAAAATGCCAAGTAATATTGAGGTCTTGTAGTTGTGCTATTTTTTCTAGTGCCTCTTGCACGTAGTTTTCACCAAATGCATGTTGGCCAGCTTGATACGCTTCACGAATTAATGCCGCACTTTTTGTTTTAGAAACCGCTAACAACGCCACTGAGTCTGGTTGACGATGATAGGTTTGTATTGCATCTGCAATTTGCTGACGAATGAGGTGAAGATTATCTTTGACCAACGCTGTTAACCTCTGTTGCTCACGCGCTTAAATCACAGGGACCTGCGGCTTTAATTGCGGAATCCACCTGAAATTTTTTAAAGTTTGCTTTAAAGAGTTTAATGAGCTCGTTTAACTTAGCATCAAAGGCGGCGGGATCTTGCCAAGTGTTTTTGGGATTTAATAGTGATGTATCGACTTGCGGTACGACTTTAGGAATTTTAAATTGAAAGCCTGGTAAAATTTCTGTTGGCGCCTTTATTAGCTCACCCGACAATGCAGCGTTCACAACTGCGCGGGTGGTTGGAATATCAAAGCGATGCCCCGTTCCATAAGGCCCACCAGTCCAACCGGTGTTAATTAAGTAAACTTGTGCACCACTTTCGACAATGCGTTGTATTAATAAGTCTGCGTAAACGGCTGCAGGTCTTGGAAAAAATGGTGCGCCGAAACAAGTGCTAAAAGTTGGTTGAATGGCGGTGGTTGAACCCACTTCCGTGCTACCGACTAATGCGGTGTAGCCACTTAAAAAATGATAGGCTGCTTGTTCTTTAGTTAGCAATGCAATGGGTGGTAAGACACCGAATAAATCGCAGGTTAAAAAAACCACTGTTTTTGGTACACCGGCCAAGTTGTCTGGCACGCACAGTTCAATATGATCTCTTGGGTAGGCTGCTCGCGTGTTTTGCGTCAAGCTGGCATCTTTAAAATCTGGTTCGCCATTGGCTTTTAAAACGACATTTTCCATAATGGCACCATCTTTAATCGCATTCCAAATAACCGGTTCGCGTTCGGGTGATAAGTCAATACATTTTGCAGAGCAACCGCCTTCAAAATTAAAAACACCTTTCTCGCTCCAACCGTGTTCATCATCACCAATTAAATTGCGATCAGGGTCTGCTGATAATGTCGTTTTACCAGTGCCCGATAAACCAAAAAATAAAGCGACATCGTGATTTTTGCCAACATTTGCAGAGCAGTGCATTGGAAGAATTTTTTGTGCTGGCAATAAATAATTTAATACGGTAAACATCGCTTTTTTCATTTCACCGGCATAACGCATACCCACTAATAAAACACGTTGTTCAGTTAAATTAATCAGCACCGCACCATCACTATTGACTTTGTCGTCGCTTGGCACTGTTTTCATGTCTGGGACATTAATGATTGTCCAAGGTGTTTTACCGGCCGCGTAATCGCCTTTTGGTTGAATAAATAAATGACGTGCGAATAAATTATGCCACGCTGTTTCGGTAATGACTTTAACCGGTAAAAAATGCGTTGGGTCAGCACCCACGCGTAGATGTGAAATAAAATGTTTTTTTGATTTGATGTATTTTTCTGCACGCTCCCATAGCGCGTTAAAGATGGTAGTCGAAATAGGTTGGTTAACTTTACCCCAATCCACTGACGATTGGGTTTGCTCATCTTGCACAATATATCGATCTTTTGGTGATCGTCCGGTTCGTTTTCCTGTGGTGACGGTTAGTGCGCCCGTGCTGCTTAGCACGCCTTCATGTTGCGCTAGTGCGTGTTCAATTAATTCTGCGGTAGTTAAATCAATATAGGGTGTGGTGGAAACAAATGGCTGCATTCAAACATCCTCA
The DNA here is from genome assembly GCA_964465995.1 of uncultured Coxiellaceae bacterium. Lineage (GTDB taxonomy): Bacteria > Pseudomonadota > Gammaproteobacteria > Coxiellales > Coxiellaceae > CAYXLV01. Next base: position 4,929 of record CAYXLV010000069.1, read on the forward strand.
GGACTGTGGATTCAAAGATGAATGAATTATTGCAGATTATGCAAAGAGTTTACACACATACTTGCTTCACGAATCACATGTCTTCATACTACGTTGCTATGACAGACGAGACATACAAAGATCATTTTCTAATTGCCATGCCCATTTTGAAAGATTCAACTTTTTCAAAATCAGTTATTTATCTTTACGAACACACGGAAGATGGCGCCATGGGTTTGGTTATCAATAAACCACTGCAAATCACTTTAGGCAACGTATTACGCCATTTGGAAATTCAAGTAAACTGCGAAGCAATTGAGAACGAACCCGTCATGATGGGTGGCCCCGTCGGACAAGAACATGGCTTTGTGATTCATGAAACGCTTGAAGATGAAGCGGATGAGGATGGTCAAATTGTTATCTCCGCTTCGAAAGAGATTTTACGCAGCATCGCGAAAGGCAAAGGACCTGATCATTATTTGGTAACGCTAGGCTACTCGGGTTGGGAGGCCGGGCAATTAGAGCAAGAAATTACCCGCAACGATTGGCTACTTGCGCCATATGACCCCGACATTATTTTTAAAACACCTATCGATAAACGCTGGGAAGCGGCGGCTCAGTTGATTGGTGTTGATATCAAACATTTATCTGATCAAATTGGTCATGCCTAAATCAGCTTCAATCGATGTGGTCTTAGGCTTTGACTTTGGCATGCGCCGTATCGGCGTTGCAGTTGGTCAATTAATCACCCATACCGCTAATCCTTTAGAAATACTTGCCGCCGATAATGGCACTCCAAATTGGGAAGCCATTCAACAGCTAATTGATACCTGGCATGTCGACGCAATCGTGGTGGGGATTCCATTAAACATGGATGGCACCGAACAAAACATTACCTTATCCGCACGTCAATTTGCTAAACAATTGGCCAATCAATTTCATTTGCCAGTCTATGAAGTTGATGAGCGTTTAACCACAAAAGAAGCGAAGCGACAGCTTCATGAGCAAGGCGTTAAGAATCTTGATTTAAAATACATAGATAGTTATGCTGCCAAACTTATTTTGGAGTCTTGGCTTAACGATCAACACTAGCAGGCAAATACAACCATGAAGATGAGCATGAAACTAAAAACAAAAAAAACCCCTTTAATGCGCCATTTGTTAACAATGGAATCTTTAGATCAAAATATTATTGGGCAGCTTTTAGATAAAGCGGATCTAATGTTACGTGAATGTGTTGATAAAGGCCGTACGGTTCCCACCCTCGCTGGTAAAATTGTCGCTAATTTATTCTTTGAACCCAGCACTCGAACGCTAAATTCATTTGAAATTGCTGCCAAACGTTTAGGCGCTATTTGCATCAGTCCTGATATTTCAAAATCCGCTACTGTGAAAGGTGAATCATTAATTGATACGATTCATACGTTTGAAGCTATGGGTACTGATTATATTACGATTCGTCACAGTGATAATAATACCGCTCAATTTGTTGCTTCTGAATTAAAGGGCGCCACATCCATCATCAATGCAGGTGATGGTGTCAATCAACATCCCACCCAAGGCTTATTAGATCTTTTAACAATTCGTCAAAATAAAAATGACTTTACGCAATTATCTGTTGCCATTATTGGTGATATTGCCCATTCACGTGTTGCGCGTTCACTGATTGCTGGTTTGCGTATCATGAACACGCCTGATATTCGTATTATTGCGCCAGCTGCCTTTATGCCCGCTGATAGTGATGAGCTCGGTGTCACGACGTATACTGATATTGAAAAAGGCTTGCGCGATGTTGATGTAGTGGTCACCTTACGCATTCAGAAAGAACGTATTGATGCGTCAGATATTCCTGACAACGAAAAATATTTTAAATCCTTTGGCATAACGAATGAGCGAGTGGCTTTAGCAAAGCCAGATGCTATTGTTATGCACCCCGGCCCAATGAACCGTGGTATTGAAATTGAATCCAGTGTTGCGGATGGCATTCAGTCAAGAATTTTGCAACAAGTACGTAATGGCGTGGCTATTCGTATGGCCATTATGGAGTCAATGCTCGCAGGTTGAACACCACCGCTTGCTTGCTAATTCATAAATATATTGCTATCGTCCTTCGACGTTATTTTGAATCTCGCCTCTTCTTATAAAGGATGGTCATGTCTGAGACTGCACTACCAACCACTTTGTGGGAACAATGCCTTGAATATTTACAAGACGACATTAGCACACAAAATTTTAATACTTGGATAAGACCGTTACAGGCTGATATACAAGCCGATAAAATTGTTTTATACGCACCGAATCAATTTGTGTATGATCAGATTAAAAATCAATTCCTTGAGGTGATTAACCTGGTTGTTGAAAAGATTTGTGAAGACTCGCCACCGGCTATTCAATTACAAGTCGGTGCAAAAGCAAGTCCCAACCCTTCTGAAAACTCTGCTAATAACGATCAATATAAACGCGCTAAAATTAGCTTTACCAATCAAACCAAAAACTGGCATTCCAATTTAAATCGAAAATTTACTTTTGATAATTTTGTTGAAGGTAAGTCAAACCAATTGGCTCGCGCTGCTGCGCTACAAGTTGCACAAAATCCTGGGCAAGCGTATAACCCGCTTTTTTTGTATGGCGGCGTTGGTTTAGGTAAAACCCACTTAACGCACGCGATGGGTAACTATATTTTAAAACAAAATCCTGATGCAAAAATTCTGTATTTACATTCGGAACGTTTTGTTGCTGATATGATTAAAGCGCTGCAACGTAATATGATGAATGAGTTTAAACGTTTTTATCGTGGTGTGAATTGTTTACTTATCGATGATATTCAATTTTTTGCTGGTAAAGAGCGTTCACAAGAAGAGTTTTTTCATACATTTAATTCGCTACTCGATGAGCAACAACAAATTGTTTTAACCTGTGATCGTTATCCAAAAGAAATTAATGGCCTTGAAGAAAGACTGCAATCACGTTTTGGTTGGGGATTAACGATTGCGGTCGAACCACCAGAGCTTGAAACACGTGTTGCTATTTTAATTAGTAAAGCCGAACAAGTTGGTATTACGCTTCCGAGTGACGTCGCATTTTTTATTGGTAAACACATTCAATCTAACGTTCGTGAATTAGAAGGTGCTTTAAAGCGTGTCATTGCTAATGCACAATTTACCGGTGCTGAAATTACAGTTGAGTTTGCTAAAGAAGCATTAAAAGATTTACTGACCTTACAAGCCAAATTGGTCACCATTGATAATATCCAACGCATGGTTGCTGAGTATTACAAAATTAAAGTCAGTGATTTATTAGCGAAACGTCGCAATCGTTCGGTGGCACGGCCGCGGCAAATGGCCATGGCCTTAGCAAAAGAACTGACTAGTCATTCCTTGCCTGAAATTGGCGATGCCTTTGGCGGGCGCGATCACACCACGGTGTTACATGCTTGCCGTAAAGTGAAAGAGTTACTAGAAACGAGTTTAGATATTCAAGAAGACTGGAAAAACTTACTGCGTATATTGTCTGCCTAAATCAAGACGGTTTTGAAAAAAGTCATCGCTGCTTGTCGCAACGATGACTTTTTTTTATGGCTATTGTTTAGGTTGTTTGACCTTGGAAACTTCCCAAGCCCCAAACATAACCATTAATATCTTTGACGCTTGCAAAGCGATCACCCCAAAATGAATCTTCAGG
>CAYXLV010000070.1:0-8561 GCA_964465995.1 uncultured Coxiellaceae bacterium
AACCTGCAACTGCCGCTGCAGCCCATAACGAATCATCGCTAACAGCAAAGCACCAAAAAAAATAACCATTAGGACAACATAATCACGCACATCGATCACTAATACGAGCGATAAACCGGCAGCGGGTGGATGTTCTGATTTGAATATAATCATTAAAAATAAAGACAGCCCAACCGAAATGGCTGACAACATGCCAAACACGTGAAAATGTGGCGATGCTAAAAAATTAATCGTGCCGTTCAAAAATGGCGTAATGCAAAGATGCACCAACATACCGACTGAAATACCAATAATGTAACCGCCCATTAACTTCGCCGGTTGCGCGCTGTCACATGTGGGATTACCAAAAACCAAATAGCAACTCGATGCCAATGCACCAGCACCCACCGCCCATAATAAATCAGCCTGCGCAATTTCATTCATCACAAATAAAATAAGGCACATAAACACCACAGCGATAAGCGGCTGCCAAACTAGATTTGGCCAGAGATGTTTTACTTTTTGATACGGCATCCTGCTACTTAGCTCCTTTATTGCTCGGGTGGGGATTTTTTTATTGCACCGCGGGCGGCGGTTTCCCACGTGGGTGGTTGTTCACGTAGGTGAATAATCTGTTTGGTCATTTGTGCTATCGCCGTATCAATATCCGCAAGTGTGGTAAAACGGCCAACGCTTAAACGGATAGAACTATTGGCTTGTTGGCGCGTTAAACCCATGGCGGTTAGCACATGTGATGGGGTTGGATTGGCAGAGTTGCAAGCGGATCCAGTTGAAATGGCTAATTGATTCAAGCTGAGTAGCAAGGTTTCATTATCAATGCCTTCGATAGTGATATTCAAACAGCCAGGCGAACGGTGCTGCTGATCACCATTCAAGGTGATGCCAGATAATTGGCTAATTCCTTCCCACAAGTGATCACGTAAACGGCTAATTCGCGCTGGGTCTTCCGCAAGCTTTGCTTTAGCAATAGCAAACGCCTCTCCCATGCCAACAATTTGATGCGTTGGCAGTGTGCCTGAACGCATGCCCCACTCATGACCACCGCCATGAATCATCGGCACCAAACGCACGCGCGGTTGACGCCGCACATACAACGCACCAACTCCCTTGGGACCATAAATTTTATGCGCGGAAAAAGACATTAAGTCGACAGACAGTTGTTGAAGATCAATGGGCAATTTGCCAGCAGATTGGGCGGCATCGACATGAAAAATAATGCCACGCCCTTTTAAACATTCACCGATTTTTGCAATATCATGAATCACCCCCGTTTCATTATTCACGTGCATAATCGACACTAAAATAGTATCCGGGCGTAATGCTTGTTCTAGCTGCTCGATGGCTAATAGACCTTGCCGATCAGGGTTTAAATAAGTCACCTCAAACCCTTGCGTCGACAAATAATGACAAGTATCTAACACCGCCTTATGCTCGGTACTCATCGTAATAATATGTTTGCCTTTGCGTTGATAAAATAATGCAGCGCCTTGAATTGCTAAATTATCCGATTCGGTCGCCCCGGATGTCCAAATGATTTCACGCGGATCTGCATTGATAAGGTCAGCGACTTGCTGACGTGCTTGCTGAACTAATTCCATGGCGTCCCAGCCATATCGATGACTTTGCGAGGCTGGATTACCAAAGCAACCCTCCATCTCCAAACAGTCCCGCATCTTCGCTGCCACTTGGGGATCAACGGGAGTGGTCGACATATAATCAAGGTAGATGGGTGTTTGCATGCTTGAAATAGTAGCATACAGGACCACAAGGTTTAAGCGTTGCTTACTTCACGCGGCTGGCGGCATACAACCAATAACTCAAACCAACCAACGTCAGAAAACCCAACACTACCGCAATGGGATGAAACCATGCGGGCACAATCGACAACGCGTTTGAGCTGCCAAGAAAAACAAATGGAATCGCGAGAAAAACACCCATCACAGCATTACCAGCCACCAAGCCACACGCCACCAAAATGCCACGTTGTTGTTTTTCTTGAACGACGGCAGGATCAACTTTTTTAGCTTTTTTAACACTGCGTTTGACCAGGTAATTCATTAAGCCGCCAATAAACACTGGCAACATCACCGCGGGTGGAATATAAATGCCTAACCCAACTGCTAGCGTTGGCAAGCGCCGATTCTTTTTCACCCGCAGATATTCATCCATTAAGATCGTGAGCACCGCCACCCCACAACCTAAATAAACCATATTCCACGGCAAAGCATGATGACCACGCAACCCAAGCGCTACTGCTGCCATTAAACTCGATTGCGGTGCAGCAAGCATTTGCGCAGGATCCATTCCTGGTCTTGGAAATACGCCACCAATACCATACGCATTAAACAATAACTCTAACACTGGACCAATAAATAACGCTGATACCACCACACCTATTGATAAAATAAACTGCTGTTTCCAAGGTGTTGCACCAACCATTTGTCCGGCTTTTAAATCTTGAATATTTTCATTTGAAATGGCGGCGATGGCTGAAACAACGGTGACCACTAACACCATTAATGCAGCAACATTCCCGTGCGCGAACGTTTTGTCGATATCAAATAAAATAAAATAAACACCACCAAGCAGCAGCAATGAGATAATCAACATCCCCGACAACGGATTATTGGAAGAGCCGACCAAACCGGTAAAATACCCACAAATAGTTGCCATTAAAAATCCAACAACCACAATAAAAATCACGGTTAAGAAATCGACGAACAATAAAAAGTGTGAACCGTATAATAAACCCGATTCGTGCATGGCATAACGCAGATAAAAGAATAATAAAATCGTTAAAATAATCGTGCCGCCTAGCATCCAATGGATGGGTAAATCCAACTCTGTGCGTGGCACTTTCTTTTTATTATCACCAAATTTTTGCAACGTGCTAAACGATAATTTTAATCCTGAGATAACCGGCTTTAGCAGGCGCGACAAAGTCCAAATACCACCGACTAACATGGTACCCACACCGACAAAACGCAAATGCTTGGACCAAATAAGCATCACCTGATCATACGATGAGACACCCAGTTGCACGCCATAGTAGTGACTCAGTAACGGAATTAAAACCACCCAACCTATAATCACACCGGCTAATAGACTAAACGCAACCTCGATTCCAACAATATAACCTGCTGCTAAAGTCGCTGGCGTAAAACCCAAACCAATACCAAACAAAGTACTCCCCGTACTAAACCAAGCTTGCAAACTATCAGCAATCAGCTTAAAACCCGTTTGCCCAAGGCTGACTAAAGCACCAGCTAAGCCACCAAACGATAAACTTTTGACATGGGAACCACCTTTAGTGCTATAACGCAACACATTACCAATCGCTGTCCCTTCTGGAAAACGCAGAGTTGGCATTGATAACAAAACACGACGCAACGGAATCGAAAATAAAACGCCAAGCAAACCACCCAACAAGGTTAGTAAAACCGTTTCCCAATACGGGAAGTAGCGCCAGATACCTAAGATAATCATCGCCGGCAAAATATAAGCAATTGCACTGGCAATCCCTTCACCTGCTGATGCAGCCGTTTGCACAATATTACTTTCTAATACATTGGAATTTTTAAAAAAACGTAAAATGCCCAGCGCAAGGACAGACGCTGGAATCGATGCGGAGATGGTCGTACCAATTTTAAGAGCAAGATAGGCATTGGATGCGGCGAGCACCGCGGCGAGAACAATGGAGAGGATAATGACTTTTAGCGTTAATTCCGGCAAGGACTGACTAGCAGGAATTAAAGGTGACTTGTCTTGTTTACTCATCGAATATACTTGGCCCTTGTAACAGCGAACTTCGCACAATAAAGCAATCTACACACTTTGTCGATACTCGTAGGTGCCTAAATTTTAGACATATTTCGATTAATTGCCGATAAAATCCCGCGCAAAATATTGAGTTCGGTATGATCCAACTGTGCACGATTATAAAGCCGCTTTAACCGCTTCATTAACATTTTCGGTTGATTAGGATCTAAAAATTCGATTTGCGTTAGTGTCTGTTCAAGGTGCTCATAAAAGCCCTGCACTTCACCAACACTCGCCAAATCCTGCCGTTCAACCGCAGGCGACTCCATACCGACAGGTTGCTGCGCAATGAACAATTCATATGCAATAATCTGCACCGCAGCACCCAAGTTGAGAGAGCTGAAGGCCTTGTTAGTTGGGATAGAAATATGAAAGTGACAGCGTGACAGTTCATCGTTGGTTAAACCGCTTTTTTCACGCCCGAACAGAATAGCGATCGAGTCGGCTGATTGCGTCATAATTTGCGTAGCACACTCACGCGGTGTGCAAAGCGGCCACTCTAAGGTTCTAGTACGCGCGCTAGTACCATAAACAATATCCGCATCCGCAATGGCCTCATCCAATTGCGTCACCACCTTCGCGTTTTGCAAAATATCTTCGGCACCCGCGGCTCTTGCGGTTGCATACTCATGCGGAAATGCCTCTGGATTCACCAAGGTTAGCCGAGATAATGCCATGTTTTTCATCGCCCGTGCCGCCGCACCGATATTGCCAGGATGGCTGGGTTCGACCAGTACAATATTGATTGACTTCATGCTTCACCTTCTCACTGTCTTCAAATTGCGACGGACTCTACCACATCCATGCTCGCGTTTGCCAATCAGCCATCATTTAGTAATAATAAAAACCAATTTTCAAAGGAGTGCACACTTGGCAAGAGCCGCTCGATTCAGTTGGATATTGATCATTTGCTGCTTACTCAGTGCTTGCGGTGTCAGCCGCAATGCCCGTTACCTTCATTTTGACCCAACTAAACCACGCCACCATTTACGCGTTGTCAGTTACAACATCAACTGGCGTGAAGGCTCCTGGAAAAAAAACAATCGCCAAAGCACTGTCAAAGCCATCAAAACCGTGCATGCCGATGTGTTACTCCTACAAGAAACCACTGCCGCCTGGGAAAAACTGCTCAATCGAAAATTACGCCGTCGCTTTCGCTATTACCGTTATACGCATATTCCTAATGGCGGTGGCTTAGCCATTTTTTCCAGATATCCCATTTTGAGTAGCCAATTGATTCCAGCAAAAGACGGCTGGTATCCGGCTGAACAGTACCTTATAAAAACACCACTGGGTAAGATTGAGTTTTTCAATATCCATTTAATCCCAACAATTGACAGCCCACACCCAACATCGGGCTTGCGTAAATATAAGTTTTATCAAAGCCTCGCCCTGCGTGAGCAAGAAATTCGCTATTTTTATACCAAAATGTCTCGCCGCCACCCCACTATTATTGCGGGTGACTTTAACGAAGGTGATACCGGTGAATCAGTTAAATTTCTCCGCAAAAGCGGTTTTGTCGATGCCACCTTGCAAACCAAAGATCACACCTGGCATTGGCCAATGTTATTGTGGACACTAGCCAGCAAATACGATCGGATTTTTTACTCCCCTGAATTAAAGGCAAAAAAGGTGCAAGTGCTTCAGGAAGGCAGCTCTGACCACTACCCATTAGTGGTAGATTTCACCAAATAAGGCTGTTATCCTTCACAGCCTTAATTATTGACCCAGTTCTTTTTTAGGATATAACCACTATGCATCCCATGTTAAATGTCGCTATTCAAGCCGCGCGCAACGCTGGCCGAATTATCGTTCGCTTTTTAGATGACGCCGTCTCCTACGACCTTAGCGTTAAAAGCCGCAATGACTTTGTCACCGAAGTCGATTTACGCTCTGAACAAGAAATCATTAACACCATCCGCAAGTCATATCCTAATCACAGCATCCTCGCAGAAGAAAGCGGCCATACCGATGGCAATGAATTTTGCTGGATCATCGACCCATTGGATGGCACCACCAACTTTGTGCATGGCTTTCCGCACTTTGCCGTATCGATTGCCTTGAAGCGCAAAGATCAATTAGAAGTTGCTTGTATTTATGATCCGATTCGCCAAGAACTTTTTACAGCAACACGTGGTGGCGGCGCACAGTTAAACAACCGTCGTTTGCGTGTAAGCAATTGTAAAAAATTAGAAGACGCACTGATCGGCACTGGCTTCCCTTTTAAAGAACACCATCACTTCAAACCTTTTATCAATATTTTTTCCGCCCTCTTCCCTCAAACCGCCGGCATTCGTCGTGCTGGTAGTGCTGCATTAGACTTAGCCTATGTTGCTGCCGGCCGCCTTGATGGGTTTTGGGAAGCCGCACTCAAAGAATGGGATACTGCAGCGGGTATTTTAATGATTAAAGAAGCCGGCGGTTTAGTCAGTGATTTTCACGGTAAAGATAATTACTTTGATACCGGCAATGTGGTCACCGGTAATGCCAAAGTTTATAAAGCGATGTTTGATATTATTGAAGAGTCTATTAAACAAGGTGTCTAATGTTGCTAACTGCGTGGTAAAAGCAGATAGCAAGTTTTAACCCAGCTTATTGTAATAACGGCGTAGATTCCGACATCACCTCTTCGAGTTCTTCTACGGTTTGAATATGATGATCAATGACTTTATGCCGGCCAGCCGTTTGGCCAAAACCGCCTAAATAACCCAAGAACTGTGCCGCGATTTTAACCTCCAAGATATTTGCCTTACCGTGAAATAAAAAATCACCAACGCGTGACTCTAAAACATCTTTGGTTGCAAATCGGTAGATACTACCCAAACCTAAAGTATTAATTGCAGTACAAGCTAAACGGAACATAATTTCATTACCACAACATAGTTTGCGTAACAGTTCCGTAAAAGTAATGCCATGTACCACTCGACCAAAAAAACGTAGCGATGGCCGTTTTGCTGAAAGCCATGGTGAATTGGCATCAATATCAATACCGCGACTTTTTACATTTTCTAAAGCTGCGCGGATTTCATACTCTTCGGTGTAACGCACCGCCAAACTATAAACAAATGGCGCCAATAACAAAAAAGTGACATGGGCCGGTATCGCAGCACCCAAAGGCACAGCCAAATGAATATCATGCGCAACGATATATAAGGCGCGCAAATGCACCAACCCTATGCCAGGCCCATAAATTTCTCGAAAAAACTTTAAGACATAACTTGAGTGCTCATAAAAAGGTTTGGCTAGCACATGTTGATTTAAATCTTTTAGCAATGGGTTGCGAACCTGTAAGTGTTGCCAATATTTTTCGACATCCGTTATTAAATACTTACCGCCTTTAAGTGCACCTAACACCACCCCCATACTGATCGCCAATACCTCTGAACCAATTTTAAAGTTATCAAAGCGTGGCATGCCAAAGTCACCGGTAAAAAAACCATCCAATGCCAATGGCACAAACCAAATCATTGCCGCCAGTAAAGGGATATAGCCTGTTTGAGTGGTATGCAACTGTCTAGCAGTTGTGATGAGCGTTTCCTCATCGACCTCTTCACCCGAGCTCACAAATGCACTCTCACCCTGATTTAAACTGAACTGTATTTTCTCTTTTGCAATGGTACTGAGGTGACTATAATTTTTTAGGCCTTGATTGCCGACGTAGTAATACTGAAAAATGCTGCCCAGCACGATAAAGGGCAACCACGCACTAAGCACAGCTAGATAACGATCGTCATCTGACGCACTTTCAAAAAAATTTTCCATGACTTCCATCACCAAAACGATGATGCTACTAGAAATCAAAGCTGCTTCGGGAGGAATCGCCGCTAAAGAAACAACAGCCTGGCCAAACTTTTTATTGTTTGCTAACCACTTAAAAAAATCCACAACACTATTTGCAGCTTTTCGCATAATCAACATCCATTATTGTTAAAAGCAATTTTGGGCATTAGATCATGGTATCAACAATCCGATCAAGCTCGCTGATTAAATAAAGTGGTATTGAGAGAACATTATTTTCAAATGCAAGTGGCTGTTGCGAGATACGAATGCCAAATGGTGTATTCTTATGTTGTTGCAAATATTCTTGCAAAGACCGCAAGCGACCAATTTTGCCAGCTTTGACTTCGATTGGAAAAATGTTATCGCCAATCACCTTCACATAATCAACTTCTGCTGTAGCAGGCTTATCTTTAGCCCAAAAATACAATTTTGCTTTTGCAAAGTTAGCGCTATACGCCAATAATTCTTGCCCAACAAACTGTTCGGCCAAGGCGCCTTTATTCAGTAGCAAGATATCATCATTGAGCAGTAAACTAGCATCGAGTTGATTCACTCTTTTCATCAACCCGACATCAATAAAGTTTAATTTAAATTTTTTGTCATTAATCGTTGCATCCAGTGGTAACCCATTGGCGGCTGTGGCAAATACACGTTGAAAAATAGCCGCATCTTCCAAAGCTTGTAGAGCAACTTTCAATTCTCTGGAACGACAATCCGGATCGATTTTATTGTATTTAATTTGTTGGCCGATCATTAATGGCACTCGCGCAAAACACGTTTGCAAATATGGCAGATCAACTTGTTTCGTATAATGCCCAAAATCATCACGATAGGTTTGCAAAATATCAGCTTGGATTGCCTGTACGGTTTGAAAGTTGTGTTGTTGTTGATAATCAGCAATAACCTCTGGCATACCACCCAGCATAAGATACAGCTGCAGCTCTTTTAACAAGTGCTCATGC
>CAYXLV010000071.1:0-8489 GCA_964465995.1 uncultured Coxiellaceae bacterium
TCTATAGTGTTTATTTTTAATGATTTCGCGGTTGCAGTTGTAGCAAATATGGATTTTTTTGCGCATACCTGTTGGTTGTTATGGTAAAAAATAACGCTATTGCCATGTTTCCAGACACTGCCAACCATTGCCGTTATTGGTGTATGTAGTACTGGAAATCCTCCGGATGCTCGGTATCCAGTTTCTGGGTTTTTAGGATCCCATGGCCCGCTTCCTGAAAAAATGATGCTTTGGTGCTTGTCAGATAGTCTTTCTAAAAATGTTTTTTGGTGGCCTTTTTCTAGTGCATGCGCTCGATTATCTACATTACATGATTCTGCAGTGATAAAGATTTCATGATGGTTTTTTGCCAATGTTTTTTTAAAATCTATAATTATTTGATCAAAGTTAGCGTCGTGTATAATTTCACAAGGCCCATGCGTGTTAGCAATGCCATACAATCCACCGTGGGCATGCCCCATAAAAAATAGTTTCGGGTTATTATTAAAAGGGTTGTCTTGGCCGTTTGCAAAATCATTTTTTAGATCAATTAAATTATTATAAATTTTGGGTTTATTATTGCAGTCTTTAAACGAATAATATTTTAAGTTAGAGCCTTCAATATATACTCCAATGGAAAGGTAATACTTAAACCGTTCCTTTATCCAGAGATTCTCATGAACACCTCTTTGGTCAATTGGAATACTTGAATTGGGTTTGAATACCATGATTTCTATTGCTGCTTCATTAAACATATGTTTTTCTACCTTTATTATTTTTTGGTTTTATTTGTCCATCCCATTTATACTCATTAGCTGAGATTAAGTTTGAAAAATTATATCGCATTGGTTGAGGCTAATTGTATGAATTATGTATAGATTGGGTGATGCGTTATAATTACCTAGCAAACAATGCGTTAGGTAGATAAACAAAAAAATGATGGAATAAAGGCGTGCAGAAATCGATTCTTCTTGTCGAAGATAATTTTAAATTATCAAATTTTTTACAGAAAAGACTGACTGAGGCTGGGTATCTAGTTAACCTTGAATCACGGGGCGATAAGGCTGTTTACCGTATTATACGTGAACAGCCTGATTTGGTTATATTAGATGTTATGTTGCCAGGTATGAATGGTAAACAAATATGTCAAAGTGTGCGGCATCATTACAGCGGTAATATTTTAATGCTAACGGCATTGGAAGATGAGCAAACTGAGATTGCAAGTTTGCATTTAGGTGCCGATAGCTACTTGACAAAGCCAGTCGCCGATAAGGTGTTGATAGCGCATATTGAAGCGTTGTTTAGACGTCAAAGCCGAGTTGATGCAATTAAAAATATGCAGTTTGATGACTTGGAAATTGATTTTGTTACTAAAGAGATTTTTTTATGTGGTGAGAGGATTAATGCCTCGCCTTCCGAGTTTGATTTACTTGCACTATTGGCAATAAATCATGATATTACTTTGAGCCGTAATAATATTATGATGGCTTTGCGTGGTCATGAGTATGATGGAGTGGATAGAACTATAGATTTAAGAATATCACGTTTACGAAAAATGTTGCGAGATGATGAACAAAAGCCGCAGCGGATTAAAACAGTGCATGGGAAAGGTTATGTGCTTGTTTCAACAGCATGGGTAACTCAAAAATAGAAGAGGATTATGAGATTAAGTATACCTTTAAAAATAGTCATTGCTTTTGTTGTGCTTTTTAGTGCCTTTGTTGTGGCGTATAATTTTTTTTTAAAGACTGTCGAGAAGCGTATTGTAAATAATTCTGGTAATGCCACCTCTCGAGGTATATTGATCACGTTAGAGAAAAAGCTAGTTAATAATCCTAAATCAAATTGGAATGATGTTATTAGTAATCTGCCAAATAATGCAGTCTACTTAACTCTTATTAAAAATATTAAATTGACAGGTTCGCAAGAAAAAAAGCTTAAAGCTGGTTCTATTGTTTTTAAGCCGGGAGCGACCTATCAATTTCTTAACCTGGTTATTGTAGAAACCACAGCGTATAAGCGGATTCTGGGCACTTCGCATGTGCTTGCTTATGAGTTTTCCAATCCAAAAGAAACTATTAAGCACTATATGTATCCAACTATACAATCATTGGTTAATGCTTTGTTGTCAAAGCCAAGAAGTGTGTGGGGCAGGGAAGCCATAAGATTAGGGAAAATTTATGGCTTCCCAGTTCATGTTTATGCAAAAAATAGCAGTTTGTTACCTAGACACGTGATTAATTCTTCGGCCGCTCAAAATTTCGCATTCACAACAAAGACCGGCTCTTCACAAGTTGATACTCTTTATTATGTCTTTAATAGTAGTGTTCTTAAAATTGGTCCACTCCAATATGTGGCGCTGACTAGTAGGATTAGTGATTTAATTGGCTATTTTATCTTGATATTTTTTATAATTTCACTTTGCATTGTTATGGTATTGTCGCTGATTTTCTTGAAAAATATAAAAAAGGTTTATCGAACAACAGAAAGATTTAGCGTGGGTGATTTTAATTGTCGTGTAAAAATACCAACAACTTCAGTTCTATATGACCTGCATCACAATATCAATATGATGGGAGAAAAATTACAACAGCTGATTGAATCAAGGAGAAATATGACAAGATTTGTTGCGCATGAAATACGGACACCTTTATATACTATGCAACTCGCATTAGACTCTATGGTTCATGTTCAAGACTTGCCTGCCGAGGTTAATGACTACATTGCTAGTTTGCAGGAAGATATTCAGCAGCTTAATGAATTGGTTGCTTTGTTTTTACTGTATTCGCAAATTTCAGCTCATGAGTTAAAGCTTAAAAGAGAATCTTGTAATTTAATCAATTGGCTAAAAGGTATTATAAGTCATCATCAGTTGTCTAATATTGAGGTGGAATTTAATGTGTCATCATCGGACAATATGACAGCTTCCTTTGATCCAAAACTTTTAAGGCATGTGATTGATAATCTCGTTGTTAATGCCACTAAATTTGCTAAAAATAAAGTTATTGTGACTTTAAAAGCTGATCAGCAAGATATACAGATTGTTATTGAAGATGATGGTCCTGGTATTGCTGATGAAAATAAGGAAAAAGTTTTTGATGAATTTTGTACCTTGGATCAAAGTGATCTGTTTGGTCGGCATGTTGGTCTTGGGTTATATATTGCAAAATCGATTATAGAATTGCATCATGGTTCAATTTATATTGAGCATTCTCGTAAGCTAGGTGGTGCAAAATTCATTTTACAGATTCCTCGTTGATAATGTTGTTTCAAGCAATGACTTACTATTAATATATCTTGCTTTATATCTTTAAAAATACCTGGTTTTGTTAATGTGCCTGTTAAAATCTGATGAGTCTAACTTCCTGATTTAATTGGTTTTATCGTGGTTTATCCAATTAACAATTTCTATTGGGCCTATACTGAGTTATGCCCATGTAAATGGGGTTGGTATGTAAAGATTATATTTTATATTGACTATATTGGTTTTTTCCTACGTTTCATTTTCAGCTTTAACTCCAAGAATTAATATTCATAATAAAACTCAAGTCACATTTCAAGATTGTAAAAAAAATAAATGGCGTCATGTTTGACTGGCAGCAAATTAAGCCTAATCACACTGTTACAGCAGTTGATAGGCGTGCCTTAGACATACATTAGGATGATGTGCAGAATTCATTGGTAAGTGCCCTCAAGGCTGCAGAATTTCAGCAGCTATTACTGTTTATCTGGATAATTATAAAAAATTAGAGCTATGAAGACACCTCTTAATAACCTTCCCATGAACAAAAGCTGCGCCGCTATGAAATTTTAATGCTGAGGCTTATTGAAGTGATAGTTGGTTTGAGATAAATGAATCGTCTTTATAGTATTGGTCATTATTATCTTCCTCTTGAATAGATACTTCGTTGTTAAATTCTTTAGAGTAATAAAACCCTAAGAATTTTGTGCATGATTTTATCGCTAGACTTATACAAGGCGTTAAACCCTTATACAGCACGTAAGCAGTTATCAATCCAACAGGGTTCAGAGTAAAAGCGGTATCACCATTAGGTGTGTTTTGCATTGGCTCTACAAAGTGGTTTGAAAAGTTATATGAATGCCTGGTTAGCAACGTTTCTGTATTTAAAAATAATTCATTACTTTCTGTGGGTTGTTGTGGCTGTCCAAAAAAATTGAACAGATTTGGGAATTTATTGACAGAATCTTTCTCAAAGTGATTATCATCATTTTTGCTTATAAGTAATGGCGGGTGGAAGTAATCATTTAATTCTTTATGGGTGTTTTTTATTACATTTCTCATTTTTCCATAAACTTGTATAGATGAATAAAATGTAATGCTATATATCCAGGGAGGTGATAGGCGATTAGCATTTGAAAAAATAGTGCAAGTACTAGTGTCTATTAGATCATGATTAATGCAGTTTTCTGCTAAGTTTAGGCTATTTGTTTCAATATCAGTTTGAGCTAATTGCTCACATAATGCTATGGCTCCTTGGGCTGTAATTTTATTGTTTGCTAAATCTAATTTTTGTAAATGGGTATTAGGTCCAGAGTTGGCAACAGCTTTAGATTTCATAATCTCGCTGTTCAAGAATTTAATCCAGAGAGGATGTTGTGCAGGTTCTGAGGTTGTAAGTATTTTAGCTAAGGCTTCAATACCCAAACTTGTAATATTATTGCCCTGTAGACTCAAACTAGAAAGCTTTGATTTTGGTAACGCTTCGATTAAGTGATTAATTTTATTTTCTAGATCGTTATATGCTAAATTTAATTCTTGCAAAGATGATCGAGCAAGTGAATTTGCTAGGGGAGTAAGTCCTTCGCTTTTTAAGTTATTATATCCTAAATCCAAAGCTTCTACAGCTGATAAGTGTAAAGCATCTGCTAAGTTGGAAATTCCTTTTAATCCGATATTATTGCTTGCTAAAGTTAACCTTTCAATTAATGTTTGTGGCAGTACTTGAGATAAAGCAGTCACCCCGTCATTTTCAATGTTATTTCCCCAAAGATCTAATATTTTTACTTGCGAGCCAATCAGTCCTTTAGAAAGATAAATAGCCCCGGTCTTCCCTATATTGTTGCCACTCAAAAGTAGAATCTCAATATCTGTGTCAACTAATATATTGCTTATTGCAGCAGCACCATTAGGCCCAATACGATTATATTTTAGATCCATATTCACAACTTTTGAATAAGGAAGTGAGTCAGCTAGTGCTTTCATGCCATTCGCTTTAATGTAGTTACTTCTCAAAGATAATTTTTTTATTTGCGTCTTTGATAAAGAATTCGCTAGGTATTTAATTTGATCGTCTCCAATCCTAGTGTCATCTAAGTTTAGATCTTCAACAACTGACTTTGGGAGTGCTGCAGCTAGAGCACTTAGCCCCTCAGAGTCAAAGTAATTTACCCCTAAGTTTAAGGCGCTTATATTTGTGTTAGGCAAGGCCTTAGATAAAGCAATAGTCCCTGCAGATCCAATAAAGTTACTCCATAGGTTCAATGAAATAACGCTTGATTTTTGTAATCCATTGGATAAGGATATTGTCGCTTCATTTTCTAGAGAATTAGCACTTAAATCCAAAATTTGTATGCAAGATAAGGGTAACGATTTTGCCAGAGCAGTCGCTCCTGCATTTTTAATATAATTGAAGCTCAAGTCTAAATTTTGGATTTTAGATTTTTCTAATTTATTGGCTAATGCAATTATGCCGGTGTCTCCGATAGGCTTGCCGTTATGATTACTTAAATTCAAGTATCTTATTTTTGATAGTGGCAGTGTGCTAGCTAAGATCAAAGTGCCGTTATCACTGAAATAGTTATTAGATAAATCTAAAGATTCTAGATTAGATTTTTCAAACCCTTGCATAAGAGCTGTATTAATACTTGTATCATCGATAATATTAAGAGATTTTAAACTCAAAGTTTTTATTGTTGAATGCTTGAGTAACTGGGCAATCATTTGTGCGCTTTTAAGGCTTAAATTATTGTCATCCGTCATAGAAGTATTTAAGTACAGTTCTTGTGTGTTTGATAGCTTCATGGCGAGTGCCTCTAGCACGGTTACTAATCCAGAATTATTAAGTTTCTGATGCGACAAGTCGACGCTGGTAATCGCATCAAAATCAATCTGCTCAATCGCTGATAATAAATCTGGGACGCTGCGATTAAAGCGCATATAATCATCCCAGCATGATTTATCAGAAAACATGTTTTTATAGAAAATTGGCCAATCACCACAAACTGTGCATTCATATTGGCCTCGGTCTTTAAAGTAAGTCCACTGCTTACCTTCATGCATACATGCTTGTTTTTCTGCATGCTCTTGTGCAAGCTTATATATTCCTTCGATAACCGCTTTAACTAATAAAATGAACGGAATGACTTTAATTCCACGGTAAAGGAAAAAAAGTGGTTGTAAAACAATGGATTTTGGCTGGCCTATAGTCCACAGTAAGTAGTTCGCGACTAAGTAACGTGGCAGAGGCGATAAGAAGAGTTCTCTGTCTTTGTGTGATGAATAATAATGATAGGCTGCGTAGTTTAATTCGCGTAAAGCCTCAAGTTTTATTTGTACAAGTTGTAGAATCGCTTTATCGTCAATGCCGGCGCTTTGTAGCTTTGGTAGGTCCCAAACACTGATGCCATTAGTAATTTTTGCAATCGTAGCTAATGTCATAAGCTTTGTGATTTTTGAGGAATTTTTTTGTAAGGATTTAATTGCTTGAAATAATTGGTCTCTTTCATCTGTAGATATGCGTCCATCCCAAAGAATTAAACGCTCAGCCGTTTCTAATAAATGTTCAGTATGAGAGCCCGGCAGCAAGTATAAAAATACGGAGGGCAACAGCATCGGAAAAATATCAGGTACAAGTGACGATATAAACCAGCGTCCGCAATCATGCCATGTTGAAGAATGATAATGTTCGATATCATAAATAAGCTGCTGCAGATTTTCTGGTTTGATAGTTTTTGCATGAAAACTTTGGAAAATTGCGCTTGCCAGGCCAAATACAATAGGTACACCTAGCAAAACTGGCCAAACCGTTGGTTCTGATAAAGATTCTGCTAAGTATGCTTCATTTTCGTCATAAGCAGTGAATGGGTTACTCAATAATAGATTTTCACTTAAAGTCGTACCGCCTCGCTCAGTGGGATATAAATAATAGTTGATTACACTATTAAGTAGTAAGGAGGTCAAAAATATTGACCACACTCTTTCAAAGCTTTCAAATCCTTCGAAAAGTCCAATGATTGCATAAGCTCGTTTCAACATCGTTTCAGATTTCAAGGGCAGTGTTGCACCACTGGCATGGAACCAGATACTTTTTTTGCTGACTTTAGTTGAGGAGTAAGGGGCGGTAGTGCTTAAATTTAAATCATCTGTTTCAGGCTCAGAGTCATAATCTTGTTCTTGGTCAGCGAGTAAGGGAGCTTCAGCCTTATTTGAGTAAACAGGGTTGATGCCTTGGTGACTAAGAGTGATATAAAAAGCAATTTTCCTCGCCCAAAGCGTGGTCATGATGCTGCGAATTATCTGACCCCAATGTGTTTTATTTATCACTGCCTCTAACTCTGAAAGTAAGCCATTTTGCGTAATGTTATCACTAGACCACTGCATTTTTGTTAGCCAGGCTACAACGCGTGGAGAAAGTGTAGATTCGCTCAATAATTTTTCTTCATTTGCTTTGCTGTCTGAATTAAGGGTGTTGAAATCATGTAAAGATAAGCCATTTTCATTGTCAGAATTTTCGATTGCAGTTGGTGGTTCTATTAATTCTCTGTTCAGTGGAGTAGTTCTTTCGCTAGAACTTGAGTCACTGCTGGAAATGGAGTTATTATTTTGCATTAGGACCTCGTGTATTAAGATTTAAATCGCTTTGAACTTCTTCTTTATTCGCATTCGGCACTGCTTCTGTTTCGTCGCTGGGCAGTGTCAGGGGAATTAATTTGTCAAAATGATCTGAATTGTTGTATACAATGTGCGTTTCTTCTGTAAAAACATTGGCGTCTTCAGTGTAGTAATGTTCATGTGGACCAATGTGCTCTTCTGAATCGGATTGCTTCCATATAAAAAGTTTCTTTTTAGTTAAAAGTGCTAATGCGTGTAATGTTCTAGGATGGGCCCAGCCATTATTTATTTCTTTATCCCAAATATCATAAGTAATATATGCATTAAGCAGTGCTAAATCATTGGCGAAATTCAGTAGATCTTTATGTTTCTGATCTAAACTTTCTTTTCTTAATAATGACGCTTCAGCATATTTATTAAAAGCTTGTAGCAAACCCTGGCTGGCCCATTGTTTGTGCATTAAATAATTTATAAAATCCGAATTCATAAGTTCTTCTTTAAGGCCTTCGCATAATATTTCTTTAACTCCCTTTTCGGTTAAATTTTTTAACAAATTATCATAGGCTTCTTCGCGAGTTAAATTTAAAGCTGTAAAGCCACAATCGCCATCGCTTTTGACTTTCTCAAGTTGAAATTTTTTATTTTTATAAAATTTAAA
>CAYXLV010000072.1:0-8388 GCA_964465995.1 uncultured Coxiellaceae bacterium
ATTCGGATTCTTATTTTTTTTATTGGGTTTGATTTTCTTAAATGCGACGGCTTTTAATTTATAATTATAAAGGAGTTGATGTTATGTCAGACGGTCACTATTTTTTTCGCGGGAGATCAGGTGAGCATAATATTTCTGGAAAAGTAAAAGTTAAAGATGGTACATTTAGAGGTGGAAATAATGAATATTCGTATTCAGGCCGTTTTTCAATTGAAAGAGATATCCTTTATTTTAGTGTTAACTACACAAATAATACCACCGGGGGAGAAGGTTCTTTTGAACATTTTACTGAATTCAAAAATGATCATTTAATCAATTTTTCCGCCAAAATAGAAGGTGTAGACTTTTCATTTATAATGAAAAAAGAAGAAAAAACCAATATTGAAAGCTAGCAATCATCTACCTTTTTATTTCTCCGCAAGCATTGTAAATTTTCTTGAAGAACGTCACGAAAATGTCATCTATTTTCTGTGAAGCACTGACTTCAACACAAGCCAAATCTAGTCTATCTTGGTCAATAGAATATTTGGAATTCTGATTGTTCGGAAAAAGAAGCTTATAATATTTTACTTTCTTGTTATTATTATAGTCTTTAATGAAACGCATATGCCTTTTTAATCCCTTGACTATATTCTCTTCGAGTATTCTCCTCCGGATAATGAGGGTAAAAATTTTTTCATAAAAATTAGGGGGGGGTAATTTTTTTGCAAATATGTGGTTACCTGATTTTTTTGTATATTGTTATTAGAGGGGTTAGGTTGGTGTTTTATAATTTTATGTATTATTCATGACAATATATCTTGTGGAGATTATGAGTATGTGTAAAAAATTGCTGAACGTTTATTTGCCTATTGAACAGGGTGAGTTTATTTCGGTGAATGGGTACAAAATATTTTCCACACAAGGATGTGGCATGTCGAGTGAAAATTTTCGTCAACATACTGTAAGTGGATATGTCCAATTTAGTGAAAAAGAAAATGATTCAATTTTATTTTCTGGTGGCTTGCGAGGAGAGAAAGAATATTTAGAAAATAGAACCATGCTAGAAGATGTTCTTGTTGTGGGTTCTATTTTAACGGGTTGGAATTGGTGGGTTTCGGATTGGTTAGAGTATAACGATGCTCCACTTAGTCCATCTCCTCATCTTGTAAATTTAGAGCTAGATGATAAAAATATGGTAGAAGATTACTTTGAAACTATATTAAATTCAATCCAAGATGCTAACTGGCAGAAACAATATGATAATGGTTTTCACCTAAGGATGTTGCTTAATAATGCAAACATTCATAATGCTGAAGCGCGGTACTTATCTAATATAGTTGTATGGGAATGGCTCTACCCCCACCTAAATGAAGATATTGCAGGGAGTGACTATTTCAGATTGAAGGATGTGTTCAATTATATTTTAGATCATTTTTGGAGCGATAGGGGCTATAAAGGTTCCCTTATTTTCCCTTTTTTAAGAAATCAGCTCGCGCATTCTGGAAAGCTTCCCATTGATAGAAATAAAGCTGAGCCTTGGATGAAGGAGCTAGAATTTTGTTCGCCCCGTGGTAGCAACCAACTAGATTTGAAGTATTATATGAGTTTTTTTGATAAGTTAACACAAATAGTAGTATTAAAAGCTGTAGGCGTTAATGCTGAAAAAAAGATTTTTCGAAATCATGATTTTGATCGGTTTTTGCGCCATGGGAAACTTGATCAATGTGATTGTGAAGATTGTAAATTATTTTAGTCGCGTATATGTGTGTTGAATCTTTTGGGGTCACAACGCACGATAATCAACAGCCAGTATAAAAAAGAAAACACCGCCATCACATAAGTTAAGGTTGCATGACTTTTAGGTGGTGACCAGTAAACGATAAGTAGTAATGCTTGCCAAAACGTTAAGTAAAGGAATAGCCTTTTTATCCAGAGACATTTTGTATCGATGAGTTGATATATTTTTGGCAGCTCTTTCCAGTAGTATCGGTAGACAGCTAGACAGGCTAGTAGAGTGCCCGGAATAAAAAGCCAGAAAGTAGATATGCCAAGACCTTGGGTGAATTCGCTGATGTCTCCGGTGGTGAAGCAGCGGTTGACAATGTAGAGATAGATTTCCATTAAATTATTGCCGGCGAGCCAAAAGAAAAATAAACAGAGGTAAGGTTTTTGTAGAATACGTTGGGTGTTTAAAAAAGTCAGTGAGGTTAAAAATAATACTGTGGTGACAGTGATGCCGCTAATGCCGATTAATGCGCCGGCAATGCCATGACCTGCTGCAAATAATTTTTGATAATTGACGTGCTCTGATACCGGTATTAAATACCAGCTGCCATATTGGATAGCAAAAGGAGAGCTTTTGTAGCCTAATAGCCAGGCGGTGGTGGCATGGCCATACTCATGTAGCAGTATCGATATATAATAACTGGCGATAATAAAACAAAAACTAGAGAACAATGCGCGTGTTGGTTTCATGGAGGGCCTTTAAGTTATTTTATTTTTAGAATATTGAAATTTATTTTATATGTTCGAAACGTACATTACACAATTTAAGGCCTTTGTTTATCGCATAAAAACCCTAAGTACTCATGCTCGAAATCCATTGATAGTTATACCTTATCGAAAACTGCAAATCGAAATAAATTCTCAGGATGACAATAGCGTTGATTTAATTATAATTGGTGGCTCAAAAAACAGGAGTTGACCATCGTGCCTAAATCAATCCGCCCCTCGCTTTTCACTTTATTGTTACTGAATGCTTTTGCATCAGTAGCAGCTGTACTTTATACCCCCGCATTGCCAGCGATCATTAAGGATTTTTCAGTTGATGCTGACCTTGGACAATTAACAATGACATTGTTTTTAATTGGCTATGCCGTTGGGCAATGGTTTTATGGACCGATTACCAATCGGTTTGGTCGTAAGCCAACACTTTATTTTGGAATTTTTATTGGTATTGCTGGGTCGCTGATTTGTGCGATCGCCGGGGTGAATCTGAATTTTAGTTTGTTTTTAGTCGGGCGTGTTATTCAAGCGCTTGGCACTAGTGTCGGTTTGGTGTTGGCGTTTTCAATTATCAATGATGTTTATTCGGGTGCGCATGCACGTAAAACAATTTCGTATATGTCACTGTCATTTTCTATTTTGCCAGGCGTGTCGATTTTTATTGGTGGCTTGTTGGTGCATTACTTTAATTGGGAAACTTGTTTTTACTTTTTGGTGTTGTACAGTTTTTTTGTGATGCTCTTGGTGGCGCGTTTACCCGAAACCAGTGAAGAAAAAGATTATGATGCATTGCGCTTTAGCGAGATTTTAGGTCGATACGGCAAATTGCTCGGCGAGAAGCATTTGGTTGGTTATGCCAGTATGTGGGGATTGTCGACGGCGATTATTTATATTTTTGCTGCATCAGCGCCGATCATCTGTATTCGCTTGCTTGGCATTTCGGCGCCAGCATTTGGTGTTGCTAATTTAAGCACCTCGGCTGCCCTTATAATTGGTAGCCTGATTTCTGCAAAAGTGGCAGCGCGTTTTTCGGGGCGGACCGTTATGTTATTTGGTGTTGTTTTATTAAGCATTGGTGCCGCACTGTTGGTGTTATTAACACTGCTGCATGCCATGAATCTTTTTAGCTTTTTTGCACCGGTGGTCATTGTTTATATCGCATTGCCGTTGATTTTGGCGAATGCGTCCGCTATGGCAACGCAAGGTTTAACCGATCGTGCAACGGCGTCATCATTAATGACTTTGATTAATATGACTTTGGCGGTGTTGAGTTTGTTGGCAGTGCAGTCATTGCCTTTAAATTTATTGAATGCCATGACAATTGGGTTTGCTGTGGTAACTGTGTTGCAGTGGTTGTTATTTATTGGCTTGAAAGAAGCAAAAAAAATGCCCCAGTGAGGGGCATTTTATCAACAGGATGTCGCTGTTCTGCTAAAAATTTGATTCGTGGTCACCGTCGTCACTATCATCATCACCGTCATTTTCTGTAATTTTGATGGGAACTCGGGTTCTGCTTTCGTTTACTCTATCTCTTAAGTCTTTTCCTGGTTTAAAGTGTGGGGTGTATTTTGCTTCAGTGTATACTCTTTCGCCGGTTTTTGGGTTATGTGCTTTTCGAGGTGGGCGATAATGTAAACTAAAACTGCCAAAGCCACGAATTTCTATACGATCACCTTTTCCTAAGCTATTACTCATACATTCCAAAATGTGGTTTATGCTGAGTTCAACGTCCTTGAGTGACAGCGCCTCCTGCTGATTTGCAATTTTTGCAATGAGTTCTGATTTAACCATGGGTCACTCCTAGACTGTAGGTTTATTGGACATAGTTAATAAGTCTATTAAATCTTCGTTAAAAATTCATCAGTTTTATCAAAGATTTAATGCTCATTATAGCCGGGAATAATGGGCTCTGCATTAAGTAACCGTGATTTCGCCGAAAAACTTTTTTGAGAACAAATAGAGACCTTAAAGGAATGTAACCTGCTTAAAAATTAAGCTAACTTGGGTGAAATTTGAATACCGTGAGTATCAAGCACTTTGCCGTCAAATAAGACTTCACTACCACTAAGTGAAATTCGCCCTAGCGCAAACCACTCAAGTACTTGTGGATACATGATGTGTTCCAGTAGCTGCACCCGCTTTTGTAGGCTTGCTTCAGTATCGTTGTGACTGACTTCAAGAGAGGCTTGGCAAATGATAGGCCCGCTATCGAGTTCATCCGACACAAAATGCACCGTGGTGCCATGCTCCCGGACGCCATCAGCGAGTGCGCGGCGATGGGTGTGCAATCCTTGGTATCTCGGTAATAAAGAAGGATGAATATTAATCAAGCGACCGTGGTAATGCTTAACAAAGTTGTGTCCGAGCCGCCGCATAAATCCGGCGAGCACTACTAGCGACGGGTTAAAGTAATCAATGCGATCTTGCAAAGCTCGATCAAATTCTTCACGCACTGGAAAATTCTCATGTGGAATAATAAACGCAGGCACATTCGCTTCTTCTGCACGAATAATCCCATACGCATCCGACTTATTACTCACGACCGCACGAATATCAAGAAAAGGACTATGAGCACGTGCATCCAGCATTGCTTGCAAATTGCTACCATTCCCGGAAATCAGGATAACAATAGGGAATGTGCGTAAAGGATTGGTCATATTTTACTCAATAATAACGGATGCCTGTTCTTGTTGACTGGCAGCCACTTCGCCAATCACCCAAGCGTGTTCTTCAGTGGCGCGAAATAAACTGAGTGCCGCATCGACATCAGCATCTGCCACAGCGATCACTAAACCGACACCAAGATTAAACGTACGTTGCATTTCAGCATCATCAATATTGCCGTGCATTTGAATCCAATTAAAAATATCTGGCCATTGCCAAGAGCTGCTATCTAAGACGGCTTGCGTATGTTGCGGTAAAACCCGTGGCAGGTTTTCTACTAAACCACCACCAGTGATATGCGCAATGGCATGTGCATCAATGGATTTTAATAAGGCTTGAACAGATTTTGCATAAATTCGAGTGGGTGTTAATAAGGTGTCGCCAATTGTGCTATCACCAAAGGGTGTATCAAGTGCCACATCTGCTTGCTCTAGCACTCGGCGAATCAGCGAGTAGCCATTAGCATGAGGTCCTGAGCTTGCCAGTGCAATTAATTTATCGCCGATTTTGACTTGGGTGGCATCGATGATTTTGCTTTTTTCAACGACACCGACACAAAAGCCGGCCAAATCGTAATCTTTATTTTGATAAACCCCTGGTAGCTCAGCGGTTTCGCCGCCAATGAGCGCACAGTTGGCTTGCTCACAACCATTGGCAATGCCTTGCATAACAGCTTTAGCCTGGTCGTGGTTCAGTTTACTGGTCGCAAAATAGTCAAGAAAATATAAAGGATCGGCACCGGTTGTAATAATATCGTTAACACACATAGCCACTAAATCAATGCCGATACTGTCATGCTGGTTCATCGCAACAGCCAGCTTAAGTTTAGTGCCAACACCATCAGTACCTGACACCAGCACGGGTTCTTTATAACGTCCTACAGGAATTTCGAAGAAAGCACCAAAACCGCCAATATTGCCTAACACCCCAGGTCGGTGAGTTTTTGCAGCGATCTGTTTAATATCGCTGACTAATTGATCAGCTTTTTCTATATCAACGCCGGCATCGGCATAGGTCAGTTTAGAGTCGCTGGTTTTGGTGTTCATGCATAAGCCTGTGGGTGATTAGAAGATGCCGTATTCTAGCAGCAACAAATTCAAAAATCAGGTGCTTTCAAGCAGCTCTCGCCCGTCGTCCCGTGTTAAACAGCGGGACCCACTAACGTGCTCTAGATTGCGCGATCGAGCCGCGCAATCACAGGGGAGTTTGCGCCGCTTTGGTGAGAGTGATAGAGTCAGTGGCAAAAATTAAGGACCCATCCCATGTCTGTAAAAGCATTATGCATTGCAATATTGCTTGGGCTGCTATGCCAAGCGACTATCACGCAAGCCGCAACCCCATTAAATGTGGCCACTGTGCCCATTGCGAGTCGTACTGGCAAGGCTTATCAAGCAGGTTTACTAGGCGCTTTTACAAAAGTCTTAATCAAAATCAGCGGCAACCCCAGCGTTGCTACCATTCCCCAAATTGAAAATGCACTACCTTCCGCCAAACGCTTATTACGCAGTTACAGCTACCAACAAGCAACAGATGCCAATGGTCAAACACAGCTCTACCTGATCGCCACCTTCGACGCAAAAGCCGTCGATCAAATTTTACGAAACGCCGGACAAGCGATCTGGAAAAACCGCCCACTTACGCTGGTTTGGTTAAAAGTCAGCACCGCCGGTGATACCAATATTCTTTCCAGTAATGACCAAAACGACCTGACTCAAGCCTTACAACAAGCCGCAGCGCAACGCGGCATTAGTTTGTTATTACCCACCATGGATCTGCAAGACCAATCCTTTATCAACACCACCAGCCCACAAAAATTTGATCTCAATAATTTACAAAAAATTGCACAACGCTATAACGTGCCTGCAATCTTAGCGGGTGATATCACTAAAGCCGACGACGGCAATTGGCAAGCGCAATGGGTGTTACTCATCAATGGCTCACCTCAAGAATGGCAAGCCTCTGCCAACTCACAAGCCGCACTAATGGCCGCCGGCATTAATAACACCGCCGATACCTTGGCCAGTCAATTTGCCGCATTAGATAATCAAAACTTACAAAGCGTTGTAAAAATTGCAGTGAGCAATGTGAGTGACCTTGATGATTACGCAAAAGTCTTGCGCTATCTAAAACGTTTACCATCAGTTAGCAAAGTATCCGTCAGCGATATGAGTGATAACGGTTTACTATTACAAGTGTCGATCACAGGCAACCTACAAACTTTTCAAAACACCTTACACTCACGCAAAAAATTGATTGCGATACAACCAGCAACCACTACTGTCAGTCCCGATGCCATGCTGTATTTTCGGTGGCGCGGTAAACACGCTGCAAACTTAGCAACCCAAAATATATCCATTCAAACTTGGCAGGATGCTGCAATTGTCAGATAAGAGTAGACGCCAATGAGTATGCAATTAACCCTAGGTATAAAATTACGTGATGACGCCACCTTCGATAACTTTTACGGCGGTGGCAACGAAGCCGTCATAACGGCATTGCAACAATTTCTCACTCACCCACAAGAACAATTTATTTATTTATGGGGGCGCAGCGGCGTCGGATGCAGTCATCTTTTAGAAGCTTGCTGCCACCAATTACACGCCAACCACAAACCGGTGGTCTACTTACAAATGGACGATAAAAATTTAGCGCCTGCTGTATTACAAGATTTAGAAACACTTGATTTAGTTTGTATCGATAATATTGAAGCCGTGCTTGGTAATCCACAATGGGAAGAAGCCCTCTTCCATTTATACAACCGAATTCGCGACAGCCAAAGCCGCCTTTTAATCGCTGCAACCCAACCGCCGGCCCGCTTATCTAGCCAATTACCCGACTTAAAATCACGCCTCGCTTGGGGACTATGTTTTCAGGTAAAAGGTTTAAATGAACAACAATTAATTTGCGCTTTACAATTGCGTGCCGCTCACCGCGGTTTAAGCTTGCCGCAAGAAGTAGCCACGTATTTAATGCGCCACTTCCCACGCAATATGGCGTCTTTATTTGAAATCTTTGAAAAGCTTGATCATGCATCACTGGCAGAACAGCGTCGCCTCACCATTCCCTTCGTGAAAAAAACTTTAGATTTATAAAGGTGTAATCCGCCGCGCAGTCACAATGCCTTGAATATTTCGCAGTTCGGTTAACAATGCTTCTGTCACCGGCTCGTTGATATCTAATAAGGTATACGCAATATCATCACGTGATTTATTGATCATATCGATAATATTAATATTG